>NZ_JBSFTC010000071.1:0-42003 GCF_053590415.1 Nonomuraea sp. NPDC003201 | reverse complement strand
GCGGCGGTGACCAGCGCCGTGGCGGCCACCGCCGCCGCCAGAACTCGCTTCATGCGCATCCTTAGAGAGGAGAAAGCCTCCTCCCACCCAGCGGGGCGTACCGCCGGCACCGCGGCCTGCTCACCGCGTGGTGCGAGGAGGTCCCGGACGGCGCCGACGGCGCGCTGGCCCTGGCCGACGGCTGGGCGGCGCTGGCGAAGGCCGCCGGGCACGCGCTCGGCGGGCCCGAGGACGAACGCGCCGTGCGGGCCCTGCTGGAGAGCGGCTGCATGGAGTCGGCACCGCAGGCCCTCTGGACGTTCGTCCTTCCGTTGCTCGGCCCGATGGCACGGGCGGACGCGGGCATCGGCCGCGCGCTCCTCGGCATCCTGCCGCTGCCCGCCAAGGACACCCCCAAGGCGAAGAGCGCGGCAGTATCGCTCCTGCTCGGCAACCTCGCGGGCGCGGGCCTGACCGCCCCGTTCACCACGTCCCCCGGGCCGGCGGTGAAGGACTGGCTCGGCCGCTTCCTGAAGCGGTACGCGGGGCTCGCGCTCCCCGTGGCCGGTCTCGGCGACCTCCTGCACGACGCCGGTACGCGGCTGCGCGCGGAGGGCCTCACCTGCGACGACCATGAGGCGGTGCTGGGAGTGGACGAGGACGAGGTCAACCACTGGGAGGAGACCGCCGCCGACCTCCCGCTCCTCGATCTCCTCCTGGACCGCGGCGTCCCGCTCGCGCGGCCCCGGCTGCTGCACACGTTCAAGCTGTACGACCGGCTCGCCGCCGGAGCGGGCACCGATCTGGCCGCCGTCGCCGCCGACCCGGACTGGGCTCCGCTGCTGCGCGACGCGATCGTGGGCAACGTGGCCAACCAGCTCAACGTCACGGAGCCCGCCGTCCCGAAGCAGACCGCCCCCGAGACCGTACGGGCCCTGACCGCGACACCGGGAACGGCGCAGATCGTCGCCGCCATCCTGGCCGAGCATGCCGAGCGGGTCGTCCCTGATCAAGGGCTTCCGGACGTGCACGCCGCCCTGTGTGACGCCGAACGGTTCACCATCGCCGGAGTCCCGGGCCCCCTCCTGGACAGCGTCCGGGCGATCGCGACCGGGACGGACCCGGCCCGCGCCCTCGCCACCACGCTGAGCGGCGGCGTCCTCGACGAACTGGAGTTGCCCGCCTTCGTCCCCGGCCACGTCAACACCATCACCGACTACCTGGAAGAGAGCGGCACCGACCTGCTCCTGATCGAGTCCGGCCGGCTCTGGGAGCACAAGTTCCGCGCCTGCGTCGTCACTCCGGCTGGAGTCGGCCCGTCCCACGGCTTCGGCACGTACGAGTTCGTCTCCAGCCGGTCCCACGAACGGACCGAGGCGCGCGACCTCTACGACCGCTGCCTGATCGCCGTGAACGGCCGGGTGACCGTACTGGACCACGGCGGCCCGCACTGCCCGCACGGCAGCGCGCACCCCGCCGCCCGCCGCGTCGTACCGGCCGACGGCGAACGGGTCGCCTTCCCCGGTGGCGCCGAGGCCACCGTGTGGCGCGGCCAGGGCCGGATCATCGAGCTGCGGGACGCGGCCGGGCGGACCATCGGCCGCTACGTCCGCGGCTGGAGCAGGGTGCCCGAGCACGACGGTGCCGAGAACATCAGCACGGTCGGGCGTCACCGCTACGCGTCCGGAACCCGCCTGGTCGCGCCTCCCGGCCGGTGGTCGGCGATGCGGCCGCGCGACCCCGAGGGATCCAGGGCGCTGCGCGCCGTCGACGAGAAGAAGGCGCAGGCCCTGATCGACGTTGCGGACGCCGCGCTCGCCGCCGGCCTCATGCGGGTGCTGGACCCCGAGAGCGAGTACGCGGAGAAGGTCGCCGCCCGCGACGAGCTGGCGGGACGGCTCCGCCCGCTCCTGCCGGAGATCACCGACGAGTCGCTCCGGAAGGGCGTCACGTTCCTGGTGTGGACGGCCGTCGAATGCCGCGAGCGCGCGTTCGCCCTGCTGGAACGCCTGGTGCTGACCCCGCCGCCGCACCTGCGCCCGGCGCCCGCCTCCGCGGCGCCCGCCGTCCTGCCCGAGAAGTCCCCTGAGAAGTCCCCCGAGCCGTCCCCCGGGCCGGACGATCCGGGGCCTGAGTCCGCGTACGAGAGGATCGTCCACTTCACCCGCGCCGCCGTCGATGTGCCGTACGACACGACGATCGCGACATTCGACGCCTCCGCCGTCAAGGGGGTCGAGAACACGCTGGGCCGCCTCGGCGCCGCCGTCCTGGAGGCCGCGTGGGGCAACGGCGTCGGGCGCGCGCGACTTCTGGAACTGGCCGCCGTCCCCGAACTCCTCCGTACCGACGGCACCTGGCACGTCGCCCGGCTGCGCCCGGAGTACGACCTCGGGCAGATCCGTTCGGGTCGCGGCCCCATCATGGCCGCCGCCGTCGCCGACCACGAGCAGGTGGGGCACGGGTACGCGGTCACGGCGCTCCTCCACACGCCGGACGGCCCCGACCCGCTCCTGTTCACCCGCAACCGCGCCGTCGAGCTGCGGACCTGCCGCGGCTGGGGCGACCAGGACCGGCTCCGGCGGGCGCTCGACCTGATCGCCGAGAACGGCCCGCCGCCCGTGGACCGGGAGGCGACCGTACGGGCGTTCGCCGAGGCCACCGGCCTGTCACCGGCCCAGTGCCTGATCCTGCTGTCCACCTCGGCCCGCACGCTCTCCTGGCCCGACGGCTGGGCGCGGGGCCGCGTCGCCGCCTTCCGCGAGGGCGACGCCGCCCGCGAACTCGACCTGCGCACCGCCGCGCTCTCCTTGGAGGCGCTCACCACCATCGACGAGGCCGTCGAAGTCGTCGAGCTGCTCATGCCCGACGACCCCGCCGACCTCTGGCGTACGGGCCCCGACCTGGACCGGGCGGTCGCGTACTGGACGGAACGCCACCCGAGGCTCACCCCGCTCACCACCGAGCAGTGGGTCACCCTCGCCTCCGGCGCCGAGGACGTCCTGGAGGCGCTGATCGCCCTGCTCGGCGAGCGTCCGTCCGTACCGCCGCTGGGTCACAGCGCCCGCGCCGCGAGGCTCCTGGCCGACCGCCTGCCCGAGAAGGACCACCCCGCCCGTACGACCGCCGCCGCCCGCCTGCGTGACCTGCACGAACACGTCACCGGCCCGGACACGACGCTGCCCATCGCCGCCGGGGTCACCTCGGTCACCGCCCTGGAACGAGCCGCCGGAGCGACCGCGGTCCACCTCCCGGAGAGCAGGCTCGCCATCGGCGAAGCCCTCATCCTGGAGCCCGCCGGGGACGGCTACCGCGTCCACCTCCGCCCGTCCCGCTGGTCCGACCTGGACGCGCTGGCCCCGGCCCTCCGCCGCGGCGGCGCCACCGATGTCGCCCTGGTCATGGAGGACCTGCGCTTCCTCCGTTCGTCCGAGCCGCTGGAGGCCGCGGCCCGGCTGGAGTGACGTTCCCGGAGGCGCGCGGTGCGGGCCACGATGTCCAGCCGCCTTCACGGCCGGCTCAGCATTGCGTAAATCGGATCAGGCGGGTTCAGTGTCCGATCTGTCGCGAAGTCAGGGAGGAGTCGAGGATGTGGTGTGACCGGGCGGAAGGGGCCGGCAGTTCGTCGTCCGACGGCCGCAGGCTCGACAGCAGCAGCGCCAGGTAGCGGCGGAGATCACCGCATTCGGGGTCGCCCGAATGCATGGTGGCCAGCGCCATCACCAGGATGGCGGCCAGGTCGCGGACGATCAGGTCGTGGCGTACCGCGCCCTGCCGCTGGGCCCTGGCCAGCACGACGCCCAGCGGCCCCATGAACCGTACGGCGATGTCGACGGTGAACGCCCCCGACATGCGCGCCGCCCGCAGCAGCGCGCGGTGCGCCGCGAGGGTCTCGACCGAGGCGGTCAGCGCCTCGGTCAGCGCCCGTCCGGCGTCGTCGGCGTCGCGGGCGGCCAGGACCAGCGGCTCGACCTCTTCGGCGAAGTACGTCTGGAAGGCCGCCCTGATCACGCCGTCGCGGTCGCCGAACCTGCGGTAGACGGTGGCGCTGCCGATGCCGGCGCACCGGGCGATCTCCTCGAGTGACACGTCCGGGCCGTGCTCGCGCAGACTCGCGATGGCGGCCCGGACGATCTTGTCCGCGTTGCGCAGCGCGTCGGCTCGCTGTCGCTGCTCGTGCACATGTGAACGCTAGCAGCCGACGCGCCCTGGGTTCACCAGGCGACTTCGAAGCTGGTCAGCCCGAAGACGATGTGGAAGGAGCGGAACTCGGCGGGGGCGCCGCTCTCGCGCAGGCCGGGGAAGCGCTCGAACAGGGCGGGGAAGGCGATGCGCAGCTCCATCCTCGCCAGCGGCGCGCCCAGGCAATGGTGCACGCCGTGGCCGAAGGCGACGTGGCCCATCTCGCCGCGGGTGATGTCGAAGCGGTCGGGGTCGGAGATGTACTTCGGGTCGCGGTTGGCCGAGGGCAGCGCCAGCATGACCAGATCGCCCGCCGGGATGTGCTGTCCCGCGACCTCCACGTCGGTGGTGGTCACCTTGGCCACGCCCGAGTGCACGATGCTGAGCCAGCGCAGCAGCTCCTCCACCGTGGCGCCGATCCGCTCGGGCTCCTTCTTGAGCAGTTCGAGCTGGTCGGGGTGGCGCAGCAGGGCCAGAGTGCCGAGCCCGAGCATGTTGGAGGTCGTCTCGTGGCCGGCCAGGAGCAACAGGTTGGAGATGCCGGCGAGTTCGTCGATCGACAGATCGTCGCCGTGCTCACGCACCAGCATGCCGAGCATGTCCTCGCCCGGCTCGACCTTGGCTCGGGCGACCAGTTCGGACATGTAGGCACGCGACTCCAGCGAGGCCGCCGTGCGCTCCTCGGCGGGCCTGGAGATGTCGAGCAGCGTGTTGGTGCGCTGCTGGAAGTCTTCGCGGTGCTCGTACGGGACCCCGAGCAGCTCGCAGATCACCAGCGAGGGGATGGGCAGCGCGAAGGTCTTGATCAGGTCGACCGGCGAGCCCGCGCGCTCCATCGCGTCGAGGTGGTCGTTGACGATGTCGTGGATGCGGGGCTCCAGCCGGCGCATGCGGCGCATCGTGAACTCCGGCGTCAGCATCCTGCGCAGCCGGGAGTGCTCCGGCGGGTCGAACAGCAGCAGGTTGCCCGCCTGCATCTTCGCGACCTGCTCGGGGCTCAGGCCCTGCATGCCGGGGACCGGGAGGTTCTGCGGGCGCCTGTTGCTGAACCGCTCGGCGTCTCCGAGGATCTCTTTGACGTCGGCGAAGCGGGTCACGAGCCAGGCTTCGAGCCCGAACGGCGTGGGCACCCGCTCGATGCCCGCGCTGTCGCGCAGTTTCGCGAGCTCGGGCACCGGATCGAACGCGGTGCGCCGCATATGCAGGGGCAGAGTCACAGGATCGCTCATGTCATCTCCTGGAGAGGCCGATGTGCCGGAAACGCCCTTCAAAAATGATAGTAATCCATCACTTGCCCGGGGTGGGCGGCGACCGGCACCTTCTGGATCCTTTCCCGTGGGCTCTCATATCGTCGGATCATGGAATCCCAGGAGCTCCATCTGGACCGCGCACGAGCCACGTCCTTCGGCTCGGTGGCCGAGCAGTACGACCTGTACCGCCCGGAGTCCCCGGACGAGCTGATGGACGAACTCACGGCGGGCCATCCAACCCGCGTGCTCGACGTCGGATGCGGCACCGGCAAAGTGGCCCGGACGCTGGCCAGACGAGGGCTGGCGGTGCTGGGGGTCGAGGTGGACGAGCGCATGGCGAACGTCGCGCGGGGCCACGGCGTCGAGGTGGAGGTCGCCCCGTTCGAGACCTGGGATGACGCGGGGCGTCGCTTCGACCTCATGACCTGCGGCGACGCGTGGCACTGGATCGACCCCGACGCCGGGATCGCGAAGGCCGCACGGGTGCTGGCCCCCGGCGGTGTCATGGCCTGGTTCTGGAACTCCTCGCAGGTCGAGGAGCCGGTGGCCGCGGCGTTCACCCGCGTGTACGCGCAGCACGCGCCGGAGATCGTCTGGGTCTGGGGTCCACGGGACACGACCTGTACCGAAGGCGTGCCGTCGTCCGCCGACGGAGGCGGCGCCTTTGACCCGTTCCCCGTTTCCTTGACCTGGAGCGCGCTCGAGCTCCTAGCGTCGGTGGCACCGAGAAGGGAGCAGATCACGTGAGAACTGTGCAGCTTGGCCGTACGGGCGAGCAGGTCAGTCAGCTCGCCCTGGGATGCATGATCATGGGAACGGCGACACCGGAGGACGAAGCCGTCACGATCCTCGATCGGTACCTCGAGGCCGGAGGCAATTTCCTGGACACCGCCGACTGCTACTGCTGGTGGGAGAACCGGGGGAGCTACGGCGGCGAGAGCGAGGAGCTGCTGGGTCGCTGGCTGGCCAGGACCGGGCGGCGTGAGCAGGTGTTCCTCGCGACCAAGGGCAGCGCCGTAATACGCGACCTGGACGCGGTCTGGTCCGAGGGCCGGCCCGACTGGGACGCCGCCTACCGGACGTTCGTCGGGGCCGGGGCGAAGACCTTGCGCGAGGCCATCGACGGCAGCTTGCGCCGGCTCGGCACCGACCATGTCGACCTGTACTACGTGCACGTCGACGATCGCGCCACCCCCTTGGAGGAGACGCTGGAGGCGCTGGCCGGAATCGTCCAGGCCGGCAAGGCCCGCTACATCGGCTGGTCCAACGTGCGAACCTGGCGGTTGGAGCGGATCCGCCAGTTGTGCGCCCAGCACGGCTGGCCGGCGCCGGTGGCGCTCCAGCAGCAGCACTCCTACCTGCGGCGCCGCGCCGGGCTCCGGCACGCGTCCATCGTGGACGACGAGCAGCTCGACTACCTGCAGGCACACGACGACCTGACCCTGGTCGCCTATTCGCCGATCCTCAAAGGCATCTACGACAGCCCCGCCAAGCGGGCAGGCCACGGGGTGATGGACCCTTACCTGGGGCCGGACGCCGAGGCCCGACTCGCCGTTGCCGCCGAGGTGGCCGCTGAGACCGGCGTCACCCCGAACGCGCTGGTCCTCGCCTGGCTGCTGCACCAGACCTCGCCGGAGATCGTGCCACTGATCGGGCCACGCACGCTCCAGCAGTACGAGGCGGCGCTACCGGCGCTCGACGTCAAGCTCACAGCAGAGCAGCTTGCCCGCCTCGACGCCGCCGGAGCCTGACCGGAACCCGACGCCGGGCCCGCGCGCATCGGATCGCCCGCCAGACCCGGGTGGGGGAGTGGGTGATGGGTCGGGCTCGGCGATGACTCCGACGCGTTAGTGTGTCTGGCTCGCCCTGATGGGGTGCCGTTAAGAACTTTGCGAGCCGCCAAACCCGCGGCACGGGGAACTCGCGCATGGAAGATCGCGTCAAAGCATGAATGAGATCTTTTCGCGTGTTCGTGGCAGCTGCCCTCATCGTCCTGGGGGCCGGATGCGGCGGCAACGTGGCGGACCCTCGGCAGGGACGTCCTGCGACCACTCCAGGCCAGGCTTCCGCGACGCTGCTTCTGCCGGAGCAGCCAGGAGACCTCCATCTGGAGCAGCTGGTCACATCGGACGCCGAACAGGATCCGGTCACGGCGTACGCGGAAGGCGACACGCCCGGCGGCAGGACGCTGGCCGTCCTGGTGACGGAGTCGGAGGACTGGGACCAGCCGTACGACTGGGAGCGGCCGTACCGTGGAAAGCCGGTCAAGCTGGACAAGCACGAGGCGACCATGGGCGGATCGGGACGGCACCGCTGGATCACCTGGCCGGTCAAGACGAGCCAGGACTTCGAGTCGTTCGCGGTGCTGGGCCACGGGTTGTCGGACGCCGAGCTGATCAGGGCGGCCAACGGAGCGGCAGAGGATCTGCGGCGGCCCCGGATCGATGCCGCGTATCTGCCACAGGGACTGGACCTGGTCAAGACCGGTTCGCTGCCGATCGGCAACTGGAAGGCGGAACTCGGCGGAACAGAGCAGGTCTGGACCAACCGGCGGGCGCGCGCCAGGATCTCCGTCAGCCAGTTGCCCGGCGATGCCGCCATGGAGATTCTCGCCGGCGCCACGGTCAGGGGAGAGCCTCGCGAGATCCGCGGAACCACCGGCCTGGCGGGTGGCGATCTGCTGTCCAGCGGATCGCTCAGCCTGGACTGGGTGCACCAGGACCAGACCCTCATGATCCCCAAGGTCCGGCTCTGGCGGGAGAACGGCATGATCGTCAAGGTGTCCGCGCTGGGGCTTTCCGACCTGGTGGTGGACGCGTTCGTGCGAGGTCTGCGGCCGGCCGGCCCTGAGGCCGTCGAGCGGGCGCGTGGCCAGATCCTGGAGTACCCTCCCGATCTTCTGTTCCCGCCCGTCGACGATGAGAACCGTCCGTTGCGTGTCGTCACGCACGGCAGGAACGCCGAACGGGCCTGGGCCATGAGCGCCGGTCTGCAGGACGGAACCTTCACGTCCGCGCTCCGCGTGCTCTCCCGCCGGGCCGAGATCGTGGACGGTGGCGGCGGGACCTTCGACTGGAAGCCGGAGTACGGCCGGGTGCCGCTGACGATCATGCGTGACGTGTTGGAGCTCGACCTGCCCAGCGACAACGTCCTCATCGGCTTCGCGGGGACCGGAGTACGGAACGTGCGCATCAGCTACGCGGACGGCACCTCGGCAGAGCCCCCGCTCGGCCCGGCGGGAGGTCCAGGCGGCGTCCGCTGGTTCTCTGCCGAGGTGAAGTCCCGCTCGTTCAAGCTCTCCGCAGAGATGAAGGACGGCAAGGTCACCGACACCGTACGGCGCATCCCCTGAGCGGCCTGATCACGTGCCACGAGCCGTGGAACAAGGGGACGGCCGCACGGCGGTGGTCAGGCGGCGCGGCCCTCCAGACCGGCGATGGTGATCGTGCCGGAGGTGGCGCGCAGGCCGAAGCCGTACCGGAAGCCCTCGCGGGCCTGCGGCGTGGCCAGCGTGGCGCCGATGCCGGCCGTGCGGAGCCGGTGCCACCGGCCGCCCGTGTGGGCGAAGGAGGTGATGGTGTCGCCGGACAGCACCAGCGCGAACCGGTCGCCCGGCGCGAGCGTCAGCGGCGCGTCGCCGGGCGTGTCCAGGAAGCGGCCGCCGACCCGCACGTTGATGCCGGACTGCTTGCGGGTGTTGTTGTACCAGGCGGTCACGTAGGTGTCCCGGTCCTTGACCCAGCCGACGAACACGCTGTCCTCCGGGCTGCCGGTGCCGGCGAACGAGCCGACCGTCACCACGCTGATCGCCTCGGCCGACGACGGCCCCGCCGGGCCCGCCACCAACCCGAAGAAGGGCTGCGCGCCGCTGCCCGCGAACCGGCCGCCGCCGGCCGTGGTCGCCGGCTTGGCCTCGCCGTCGAAGGGCTGGTGCACCGTGTAGCCCGCCGAGGTGTCAGCGGTGAACGCATCCTGGGCCTCGACCTTCGCATAGGAGGCGGGGTCGAGCGGCACCTCCACGTGCGCGTACGCGCTGGCGGCCCGCCCAGACCGGTCGTACGTCGCGAAGGCGCGCACCGGATAGGCGTCCGGGCGTGGCGAGGTCCCAGGCGGCGGCGTCACCCGCCAGCGCACCGCGAACCGGCCGCCGGGCCGCACCACGGGCGTCTCCGCGTGTCCGAGCGGCTCGGCCGACCAGCCCGGCGGCACGGCAGGCGCCACCTTGACGTGGGTGGCCGGCTTGCGGCCGTCGTTGGTGAAGGTGGCGGTCACCACGGCGGGCACGCCCTGCTCGGTGACGGCCGCGTCCAGCCGGGTGTCGCCCGCGGCGGGCGACCACGCCTGCAGCTCGGTGACGCCGACGTACGCGCCGGGCGGGTTGCCGAACACCAGCCGGATCCTGGTCGTGGTCAGGGCCGGGAACGTGATCCGGTTCAGCGCCGCACCCGGCTCTCGCGGCGTGCGCGCCTGCCCCGGCACCTCCCGCCACGCCGACCCGTCCCGGAACTCCAGCCGGTACGACGCCGGCGCTCGCACCCCGCCCCCGTCGTCGTAGGCGTAGAACCGCACGTCGCTCACCTGGGTCGGCACGCCGAAGTCCACCCCGAGATGGTCCTCTGGGTTCGGGGAGCGGTAGTTGGTCCAGCGGCTGTGCGGGACGTCGTCGTAGAAGATCCGCCCGTCCACCGCGTCCCACACGTTGTCGATGCCGTTGGTGTACGACGCGAACGGTTTGGGGTAGCCGGTTCCGTACGGATTCGCGGCGTCGTTGCCGGGACGCGAGGAGCGGTCGGGCTCGACGGCGGCGGGCACGCGGGCGGTCAGCTCGCCGAGCGCGGACCGCGCGGCGGCGAGCCTGCCGTTCACGTAGACGCGCAGTCCCTTGCCCTGGCCGTACCTGGTGCCGTCGCGGTCCCACAGCACCGTCACGTTGTGCCCGTGGTACGGCACGTTCTCCAGCGCGAAGTGGTCCCACTCCGCGGGTGCGAGCGGGTTCACCACGACCTTGCCGTCCGCCTGCGGGCGCAGCCCGATCAGGCCGCTGATCACCAGGTCGTCGAAGGTGGAGTGGTTGTAGTGCTCGCTGTGCCCCCGCGCGTCGTAGATCCAGCGCGGCTCGTCGGGGTGGTGAGCCTCGGCGACGTACGGGTGGCCGTCCTTGTACTGGGTGAGCGCGTAGCCGCGCAGCACCCGGTAGTAGTCGGCGGCGGTGACGACGTCCTGGTCGCGGTCGTTGAGCAGGTTGGCCATGGCGGTGAGCGTGGTCGAGGTGGAGTACGGCCAGCTCGGGCCGTCCCAGCGGCAGCAGCCGCCGAGCGCGTCCCGCATGAAGAAGGGGCTGCGCCGCTCTGCCGTGGTCGGCCCGTACGGCGCGGCGAACCCCTGCGGGTCCAGCAGTTGCGCCCACGCCTTCTCGGTGCCGGGCTTGGCCATGCCGAACGCCCACGGTACGAACCCGATCTGCTCCCTCGTGGAGACCAGCTTCCGCTGCGGGTCCAGGTCGGCGCGGGCCTTGTGGTAGAAGAACTGCCGCTCGGGGTCCCACAGGTAGCGGTGCAGCGCGTCGCGCAGCGAGGTGGCCCGCCGCTCGAACGTGCCGGACAGGGCTCCGTCGCCGCGCATCCGGGCGATGGCGGCGATCGCCCTGGCGTCGCCGTACTGGTAGGCGTTGAGCGTCGGCCGGTAGCCCGCGCCGCCGTGGTAGGGATCGGCCGGGTCGGTCTCGTAGGAGGAGGCGGTGTACTCCATCGCGTCCCACACCGGCACCGACCAGTACAGGCCCAGGTCCTTGTCGTACTGGCCGCCCCACTTGTCGTACTGGCGGACCAGGTCGGGCAGCAGTCCTTCGACGAAGGACGCGTCGCCCGTGACGAGATAGCGCTGGTAGGCGGCGTCGGCCGCCCACCAGGCGTACTGGTGCGCCCAGTCGTCGGTGTCCTTGTTGAGGTACTCCTCCTTCGGCTTGGGGCCGCTGCCGGGGCCCTGCAGCCAGTAGGTGAGGTAGTCGTCGATCGGGCGGGTGTCGCGCAGCCAGCGGCCCTCGTACACGTGGTGGCCGGCGGCCGCGACGATGCCGCCGAGCGGCGCGGCGTAGCCGGGGGCGTTGTGGAACTCGGTGATGATGTCGCCGGTCGCGGAGTCGGTGTAGCGGATGTGCCGCTTGTAGGTGCTCCAGCGGTAGTAGTAGACGTCCTGGATCTCCCGGTCGGGCACCTCCAGGAAGGGGATGTTCGCCTCGTACCACTCCGGTTCGGCGTATCCGGCCAGCAGCGCCCGGTGGTCGAGGAAGGCGGTGCCCGGGCCGACCTCGGGGTATGCCGGCGGGGGCTTCGGAGTGGCGGCGTTCGCCGGGGTGAGGGTCAGGGCGGTCGGCGCGACCAGCGCCGCGAGCATCGCGAGCGCCGCAGCCGTGCGTCTCATGGTCACCTCAAGCGTTCTCGGGGGGTGACGGTAGACCGCTCAGATCCGATCGCGCTTGCGGATCGAATCTGACCGATATTGCCCACATATTGACCAGTCGCGAGCGAAAACGCAAGATCTGTCCGGGAATGCGCGCCGACATCCTGACTGCAGATATCGCCCTGCCTGCCTCTGGACTGCTGGCCGGGTCCCGCCGAAGGGCGCGGACGCGGCGGCATGGGCCGCGGCGATCGGCGTGATCCGCAAGCCCGCGCCGCCCTATGAGGGGCGGCTCCTCCACGGGGACTTCCAGCCTGGCAACGTGCTGTTCGACGTGCCGCCTCCAAGGTCGGCAGGCGCCCGGATCACCGGCGTCGTCGACTGGGCGAAGACCTCCTGGGGCCCGACGGATTTCGATGTGGCGCACTGCTCCACCGATCTCGCACTGTTGCACGGCGCGGCGTGGGGTCTTTCGGCGGGGCCGACAGCCCGCAGCCGACCGGCCTTCTTCTTGCCGGGCAGCCAGGCGCCTTCGGTTACGCCAGGCGGGTGATCCCGCGCAACGACCTGCTCACCTCGGTGGCCGGGCCGGGGTCGTCGCCGTCGCCCGATGCGCCCGCTCAGTCGTCGACGGCCTGTACCGCGGCGGCGATCGGCTCGAGCCCTGCGGCCAGCTCGTCGAGCTCGTCCGCACTGAGCACGTCGTACGCCGGCGCGGCCAGCTCGTCGGTGAACGCCTCGATCCGCTGCTTGGTCTTTCGGCCGGCGTCGGTGAACCGGCCGGCGGCGTCCACGAGGCCGCGGCCGCGCAGTCCGTCGACCACGGCGGCCAGCCGTGCCTTGGGCAGGTGGTGGATCCGGCCGAACTCCTCCGCCCTCATTCCGAGGGAGAGGGCCATGAGGACGTGGGACTCGGTGCCGCCGATGCCGTGGGCGAGAAGGGCGGCGTTGTGGCCGTCCCCGCGGTGCTCCCGCAGCAGCGTCGCCGCGTGCCAGAGCCTGGCCACCGGCTCCTCGGGTACGTCGAGCGCCCGTAGCCCGGCGTACAGCACTCGGCCCTCGGTCGGCGCGCTGACCGCTGCTCGGGTGGCGCGGTCGGCGGCCCGCGCCAGAGCGGGGGAGTCGGCGAGCTCCCCGATTCTCTGCCGCAGCGCGGCGGTGCTGCCCCGCTCGCGTACGGCGATCGCCTCCTGCGGGCTGATCTTCCCCCACACCCAGGGGATGTGGCGCGCCACCTCGCCGTCGGCGAAGTTGTAGAAGACCGCGTGCACCACCCCGGCCGGTGCCATCCCCAGCGGCGCGGCCCGGCCGGCGAAGTATCCGTCCCAGTAGTTGCGCATGCCGACGGCCAGGAACGCCTCGTTCGCCACCTCGGAGAAGGTGACAGTGGCGATCGGCTCGACCAGCTCGAACATGCGGTGGATCTTGGCCTGTGGGTGCGGCATCGGTGGTTCTCCTGTGCTCGTGACAGCGCCCTCGTGGGCGGCCTCTCATCCTGGCTACGAACGACGCGGCCCGGATACGACAACTCCGGTCGATAATTTCCGGTCGATTCCGCCGGGCAGCGTCGGGGTGTCACCCGGACTCGGTCACCGCTCGGTCGCTGTCCCTATCGGTGGTAAGGGGCGTCCCGTCGGAGACGCTGAGACCGACTTCTCGCCAGGCCTCGTCGCTGGCGGCGAGTTCCCGTGCCGCCTGCTGCGCCAACGGCACGGCATCGGCGCCGAGCAGCAGGCGTAGGGGGGCATCGTCTCGGCCGGCGATGTCTCGGACCACCTGGGCGACACGGCGGGCGCTCGTCGCCTCGTGACCGGAGGCGGCGCGCACCAGCTCGGCGAACGCTCCGATGGTCGGCTGGTACGGCGCGCTGGGCTGCGAGATCGTCATCGACGAGCCCGCCCAGTCGGTGCGCATGCCGCCCGGCTCGAGAACAGTGATCTTCACCCCGAACGGAGCGAGCTCGTGGGCAAGGCCGCTGGAAAATCCAGTTACGGCCCACTTCGCCGCCTGGTAGGCAGTCAGACCAGGGGAGGAGAAGCGGGCACTGAGCGAAGAGACCTGGATGAGATGACCATCGCCCTGCTCGCGCAGGATCGGCACGACCGCCTTCGAAACGTTGACGACGCCGTAGAAGACGGTTTCGACCTGCGTGCGGAACGAGTCGATCGTCGTGTCCTCGAACGAGCTCAAGTCGCTATAGCCGGCGCTGTTGACGACGACATCGATGCGACCGAACCTCTCCACGGCCTGAGCAACCGCGCGCACCGCCGCGTCATGATCGGTCACGTCCAGCCGCAGCGGAAGCACCCCATCGCCGTAGGTGTCGAGGAGATCCTGCAACCGCTCCGGGTTGCGCGCCGTCGCCGCCACGCGATCACCCGCTTCGAGCGCGACCTCGACGAACGCGCGACCCAGACCGCGCGAACCTCCTGTCACGAACCACACCTTGGACATCGACACTCCTGGCTATTTGATCGACTCGCATGACAAGCTCGGTACTCCGGTGGACATGCCCGCACGTGTGCTCGACATCGACGCCGGTGGTGCTCCCTATCGCCTTCGAGCGCCAAGGGGGCAGTCTGGTGTACCCGACGACTCATCAACGGCCGCGAGGTGGGTGAGGAGGAACCCTGCGTCGCGGGGGTTCTCCGGTATGAGGCGATGGCGCTGGTCGCCGTGGTCACCGGCCGGCATCTGAGGTCACCCGGTAGCGCAGGTGCGTGACACCGGGCGCATCAAGCACCCGGGTCAGCTCGAACTCGATGCGATCAGCGCCGAACAGCCGCCGCCCGTCACCGAGTACGACCGGGATCAGGTGGATCTCCAGCTCGTCGAGCAGGCCCTCGCGCAGCAGCGACTGCGCGAGCCCGGCACCGTGCACCATCACGTCCTTGTCGCCGGCGGCCGCCTTGGCCTCGCGCATCGCCGTTGCGACGTCGGGCACGTAGTGAACCCAGCCGCTCTGCGGCGCCGGCGGGACGCCACGCGTGGGTACGAAGATCGGCACCCCGTGGTGATCACCCTGCCAGTGGCCGGCGTAGTCGAACGTCTTGCGACCCACAACGACCGCACCCGTCGCCATCGACTCGCCGAACACCTGCCCGCTCAGCCCCGGCGGGTCGAAGTACGGCGGCTCGGAGACGGGCTCGCCGAGCCACTCGTGCAACCGGATGCCGCCGGTCCCGAGCCCGTTGCCCGGGCCGTCACCCGGACCGGCAATGAACCCGTCGAGCGACATCGACATGTACAACACGGACTTCGCCATCAGTTTCCTTCCTTGCCGGCGCAGGGCGAGCGCACCTGGCCTGACCATGTGGCCTGCCCGTACCGTCACCGGGATGTGAGGTAAACGGCCAGCCACTCATGTCGAAAATGTCGTTGTTCGAGGCCTGCCGCAGCGTTGCTCCTGCGGCAGGTGGATCCGGGGCGCGGCGAGCGGGACATGGCCGCCGTCGTCCACGCGATCGAGGCGTGCCGAGACGCCTGTCGCCGTCGAGCACTAGGCCGGATGGCGCCAGGGCACCACGGGCGCGCGGTGGTCGCCGGCGAGGCCGTGCAGGGGGCACGGCCGGCGCGGCTCGCGGGGGCACAGCACGAACGCCTCGCTGATCGTCGCGCGATACAGGCGCCACGCCGCCGGTGCGGTGACGTCCTCGAGCGACACGGTGGCCCCACCCCGGCTGGGGTCTCCGGGGAAGATCTCGATACCGCGCTCCAGGTCACGGCCGGTCAGCTCGGCGGCAGAGCCGGACAGGTACACCGCCCGGCCATGGTAGGCCGGCACCGTCGAGTCGAAGATCACCATGCTCAGCCTGGGACGCGCGGCGAGGTTGCGGGAGTGCTGCGTGTCGGGGCTGGACACCCAGAAGATCTCGGCGTAGTCGGAGGTCGCGAAGTAGACGGGCGATGTCCACGGGATGCCGTCGGCGTCGGCGGTACCGAGGACCACGTACAGGTTGGCGTCCATCAGGCCACGGGCGTGAGCGTCCAGATCGACGTCGGTCATGACGCCGGCCCCTGCTGGACCCGGTAGACAACGGTCATCGGGGCCTCCGTGCCGCCTTCGGTGGTATTGCGTCGAATACGGTAGGCAGAGTGTTGGTGGCGGCGATCGGCTCCGTTGGGCCGGTCGGCTGGCCAACCCGCGGGCGGGTACCGCTCTTGAGCAAGCAACGGTGTCCAGTGGATCGAGAGCTCGTCCATGATGGTCACCCCGCATCCGGGAACACGGTCGGGTTGGGCATCGTGACCTCCTTGCTCGACGGTGTACAGCCAGTCTGGCGGGCGGCACGCATCTGGACATCCGTGCTGAGCACTGAACCGCTACGGAACGGTCACTGACGTACGCCATCCTGGTAGGCGTGGCTCCGGTGGCCGAGCCGGCGCGCGTCCGGTGCGCATGGGTGGCGCGTTCACCCTTGCACGCGCAGCGGCCAGACCGCCGAGGCCGGGGGACCACAACCGTGCGCGTGGCCGTCACGACGCCCGCCCCTCCGTCGATGAGCAGATCATCGGCCGGGCGCTGAATTGGTCCTCAATTGGCGTACAGGATCGGACCTTATCGAGGGTACCGATTCCTGTCAGGCTGAGTGGCATGACGACGACAGCAGCCCGCTTCGAGGGCCAAGTACTCACGCCTGGCGACGCCGGCTACGACACCGCCCGTACCGTCTGGAACGCCATGATCGACCGGCGTCCACGCATGATCGTCCGCGCGGCGGGCGTCGCCGACGTGGTCGCCGCCGTGCGGCTGGCCCGCGAACTGGACCTCGAGATCGGCGTGCGCTGTGGTGGCCACAACGCCGCCGGCTTCGCCGTGCCTGACGGTGGTCTCATGATCGACCTGACGCCCATGGGCGGTGTGCGGGTCGACCCGGCCCGTCGCCGGGCCCGAGTGCAGGGCGGCGCGCTGCTCGGCGCGCTGGACCGGGCGTCCCAGGCGTACGGCCTGGCCACCACTGCCGGCAACGTCTCACACACCGGCGTCGGCGGGCTCACGCTCGGCGGCGGCATGGGCTGGCTGGCCCGCCAGTACGGCCTGGCCTGCGACAACGTCGTCTCCTACACGATGGTCACCGCCGAGGGGGACGTGGTGACCGCGAGCCGTACCGACAACCCCGACCTGTTCTGGGGGCTGCGCGGCGGTGGTGGCAATTTCGGCATCGTGACCGAGTTCGAGTTCGAGTTGCATCACATCGGCACGCGGACGCTGGTCGCCGAGTTCGACTTCCGCGCCGAAGACGCCGTCCCGGTCATGGAGGGCTGGCGCGACCTGAACGCCGTCGCGCCCCGGCAGGCGACGTTCACCGCCAGTGTCAGCAGCGCTCCCTCTGGCCCGATCGCCACGCTGGGGTTCGTGTGGGTCGGCGACCCGGCCGAGGGCCGCCGGCTGCTCCCCGCGATGCGGGCGCTCGGGCGTCCCGTTGCCTCCCGCGTCACCACCCCGTCCTACCTCGAACTTCAGCAACGCGAGGACTCCACCGGCGGCCACGCCTACCGCCGCTATGCCAAGGGGCACTACCTGCGGAGCTTTCCCACCGCGGCGATCGAGGCGTTCCTGCTGCGCGGCGGCTCCGACCTGAGCGCGAGCCTGGAGCTGCCGGGCGTCGGCCTGCAGGCGCACGGCGGCGCCATCGCCGAGGTCCCGGAAGCGGACGCGGCGTTCAGCCACCGCGGCACGATGTTCGAGTTCGGTGCCGGTGCCCGCTGGACCGACCCGGTCGAGGACGACGCCAGGATGGGTGCCGCCCGCGCCGCCGGTGCCTCGCTCGAGCCGTACGCCAGCGGGATCTACGTCAACTCGTTGACGGCCGACGAACTGGCCGATGGGCAGCGCGGCGTGCGGCGGGCGTACTCGGCCGCGAAGCTGGCCCGGCTGACCGCGGTGAAGACCGCGTACGACCCGGCGAACGTGTTCCACCTGAACCAGAACATCCGTCCGGCAGTGTGACGGGTCGCGTCAGGATCCCCGTACCTCCCGGATGGCCGTCGCCAGCAGCGCGACCCCCTCGGCGATGGCGCTCTCGCTGAGGATGGCGTAGCCGAAGATCAGACCACCGGGCCCGGCGCCGGCGATCCGGAACGGCCCGACGCCCTGGATGCCGAGCCCGTGCCGGGCGGCTGCCGCCACCACCGCCGCCTCGTCGAGGCCGGGCGGGAGCCAGGCGACCACGTGCTGCCCGGCGGCGATCCCGGCCGGTCGCAGCTCCGGCAGATGGGTACGCAGCGCGTCCAGCAGCGCGTCCCGGCGGCGCCGGTACACCGGACGCATCCGGCGCAGGTGACGGTCGAACTCACCGCGGCCGAGAAAGTCGGCGAACGTCAGCTGGTCGATGACCGACGAACCGCGGTCGGCGAGCAGCTTTGCCGCGGCGAGGTCGGCGACCAGCTGGGGAGGCACTACCATCCAGCCGAGCCGCAACCCCGGCGCGAGCGTCTTGCTGGCCGTGCCGCAGTAGACGACGTGATCGGGCGCCAGGCCCTGCATGGCGCCCACCGGGGACCGGTCGTAGCGGTACTCCGCGTCGTAGTCGTCCTCGACCACGATCGCGCCGCGGCGCCTCGCCCAGCCGATCACCTCGGCCCTGGCCGCCGCCGACAGCACCCCGCCGGTCGGCCACTGGTGCGACGGCGTGAGCACGACCGCATCGGCGTCGGCCCGATGGAGCGCATCGACCTGTACGCCGTCCGGACCCACCGGAATGCCCACCACCTCCAAGCCCGCGGCCCCGGCCAGCACCCGGGCATCATCGTCGGACGACGGATCCTCCAGGGCGATCCGCCTGGCGCCGCGCCCCGCGAGCACCTGGATCAGCAGCGCGATGCCCTGCCCGTAGCCGTTGCAGATGACCACGTTGCCGGGGACGGCCAGCGTGCCGCGTACCCGGTTGAGATAGTCACACAGGGCCTGGCGCAGTTCCGGCACACCGCGCCCGTCGAGGTAGGCGAACCGGTCGTTGGGTGTGGTGGTGAGCACCGTACGAACCGAGCGCAGCCAGGCGGCCCGCGGGAACTGCGACACGTCGGTGCGCCCGTACCCGAAGTCGACCCTGAAGCCGACGCCGCGGGCGGGCGGCTGCCCCGTCGAGTCCGCGTCGGCGGCGGCCGGCGGCATCGACGCGGCGACCTGGGTGTAACCACCCGATCGGCTGGCAAGATAGCCCTCGGCCACGAGCTGCTGGTACGCCTCCACGACCACCCCGCGGGAAACCCCGAGCCCGGCCGCGAGAGTGCGGGTGGGTGGCAGCGACGCACCCGCTCGCAACCGACCGGCCCGGATGCTCGCGCGGATGGACGCCTCGATCTGCCGGTGCAGCGGCACCCCGGCGTCACGGTCCAGTTCGATGAGCAAGTCCTCGGCCAGCCCGGAATTGGTCCTCAATCGCCCCACAGGAACGGACCTTATCGGCGTGTACCAATTCCTGCCAAGCAGAGTGACCTGCCGAGTCTCTCGGTGGCGAACCATCCAGATGAGCTCCTGGCCGGGGGCATCGGGACTGGGGCAGTGCGGCAAAGGCGGTCATCAAAACGGCTCGCCCAGTTGGACGCCTCGAGGGCGATGCGGCGAGCCGAGTACTTACCAGTGCGGCGCAGCAGTCGAGATTCAATCCAATGGTTTACTTTGTAAAGGGCGGCGGTTCGTAAGAATTTCGATAAGCACAAAATCGCCAACCACCAACCTCAACCACAGGGGGCCGTCAACGCCTCGGCCCGGTCATGGGCTCGCCTCGTCCGCGTAGCGGCTCAGGCGCTGCGCGGCTGTCTCCAGGTCGGCGGCGGCCGCAGTGCAGGCTGCGAGGTGGGCGGTCACCGATGCGTGCAGCCAAGGCGGTGCCTCGCCGTCGGCCTTCAGGCGTGCCTCGATCGCGCGCAGGCGCTCGGCGCAGGCGGCGAGGGCGCGGGCGTCCGAGCGCAGGGTTTCGGCGTGGGCGGTGATCGCGGCGATGTGGGCGGGCATGGTTCCTCCGTCAGATGGGCGGTACCAGGACGGCGGCGTCCCGGAGCGTCTGGCGGGTGGTGGTTGACAGGCACAGCAGGGGGCGGGCGCCGTCGAGTCCCAGTTGGCGGAGTTGGTTGGCCAGTGGGTGGGTCGACTGTGGTTCGACGAGTAGCCGCAGTGATGGCGCCGGGTGGAGTCGGGCTTGCCCGCGGGTTCGTACGCAGGATCGCAGCACGGCGCCGGCGTCGCGTGTGTAGCCGACGAGGCCGGGATCGTTCAGGGGTAGTCCTGGGCCGAGTCGTCCGCGCAGGGTGAGGATCTGGTAGGCGGTGAGGTGGGCGGTGCGGGTGTCGAGCCGGAGGTCGAGGGGTGTCAGGTATGTCTGGCCGCCCCACAGTTGTGGGCCGAGGGTGCGGACGATTGTGGTGTCGACTGCGGAGCCGATGAGGAAGTTGCCGGAGTGGCGTAGGTCCGCTGCTCGCAGTAGGTCGGGCCAGGCGGTGATGGTGGAGTGTCGCCTGGGCGGGTTGGGTTGCGAGCGTCGGTGGAAGGGGCCGGGTATGACGATGCCGATGTGCAGTTCTCCGTAGCGGCCGGCGCTGGTGTGTCGGTTCCAGGCGGCGTGTACGGCGATCAGTGTGCGGCCTGCCACTTGTATGGCGGGGCCGAGGCCGGTGCCTTCCAGTAGGTCGGCGGTGGTTGTCGGGTGTGCGGTGAAGTATGCCGTGAGGGCGTTGCCGTCGCGGGATCTGATGGGTAGTTCGATGGTTCCTTCGGGGGTGTCCATGGGGTGGGTGGGGACGGTGAGGAAGGGGAACTCGTCAGGGTCGGGTGGGCGGTCGAACAGGAGGTATGCCTGGGAGCGTATGACTTGTCCTCGGAACGGTGTGAGGTGTTCGTCGATGTGGTCGCGGGCTTCGGGGAGGTCGTGGGTGATGTTGGCGAGGTAGTGGTCGATGCTGTGGCAGTGCGGGAAGAGGTGGGTGGAGTCGCCGTAGTCGACGACGTACCAGTCGGGGTGGAGGTCGAAGCAGGTGCCGGCGCCCTGTCCGTCGAGGGTGGGGATGATGTCGTGCTGGTTGGTGACGCTGGCTACCCAGGTGCGTGGGTCGGCGGGGTGTTTGAAGTCGATGGGTGAGCCGATGGCGACGGCGTGGGTGACGGTGTGGCGGGTGCAGAAGTCGGGGTCCTGCGCGAGGTTCATGATTGCTGCTCCGCCTGCGCTGTGCCCGATGAGTGCGAGTTCGGCGCCTGGAGGGGGTCCGTAGTCGGTGACGGCTTCGGCGAGGGCGCGGCTGTAGGGGCTGCTGGACAGGACGGCGCTGCTGAAGGCGCCGAGGAGGTCTTGGGGTGATTGGCCGTCGGGGCGGCCTACTCGCATGCCTGGTGCGTGGAGGACGTGGCGGATGACGCCGTCGGGTCCTTGGATGCTCTGGATGAGGGCTCGTCCGGTGGTGCCGATGGTGCTGATGTTGGTCAGGAAGCCGAGTAGTGATCCGTGTGTGCAGAGTTGGGTGGTTTCGGTTGTGGTCAGTTCGATTCGGCGTGCGGCGCCTTCTCCGGTGTCGAGGATGGCGATGGCTTTGTTGCTGATGCCGGTGATCGGGTCGGCGGTGGCGAAGCCTTTTCCTGTTGCGATGAGCCAGGCGGTGGTGTCGTTGAGGGGGTTTTCGTCGAGTAGTGCGCGTAGTGCGAGGACTTCGCCGAAGATCGGGGCGAGTTGGCTGAGTGCGTGTACTGTGCCGCGGTCTTTGAGCAGGGCGCGTAGGGCTCGGATGGCTTCGAGGTCGCGGTCGGTGGCGGCTGCGTTGATGAGCCGGGTGAGCATGGGGTCTTCGGTCAGTTCGGGGTGGGTGGGTGCGACGGCTGCTATGCGCAGCCGGAGCGATGTGGCCAGTACGCGTATGGCCAGGCTTTCGGCGCCGAGTAGGGCGCCGGCTTTGGCGGTCGCGGTGGCCAGTCGGTTGCCGGTGAATGCGTAGCCGAGGCCTTGTTTGTTTGTTGTGGCCTTCAGCAGTGCGCGGTAGGCGGGGTGGGCTGCGGTGGGGGCGTGGGGTAGGGCGCGTAGCAGTGCGCTGTCGGTGAGTGCGGTGGTGGTGTGTGCGGCTGCGTCCTGGATGGTGATGGCGATGTCCACGAGTTCGCGGGCTATGGTGCGCAGTCGTGCGGCGGTCATGATGGGGTCCGGTGGGACATGCTGATGTGGCGGGGGGTGGGGTCTTCTGGTGTGTTGCGGCGGAGGATGTCCGAGAGTGTGCGGGTGGTGGCGAGGATCCGGATGCCTTGGGGGGAGAATGTGGCGGCGTTGAAGATCCGGGGAGCGAGCAGGGGGTTGGTGAGTGCTTGGGAGAAGGCGTCGATGGCGATGATCTTGGTGAGCAGGGGAGGCAGGATCGCGGTGGGGGATCCGGGTTCTTCGGCGAACAGGCCGACGTACAGGTCGATGTCGTTGACGTCGTGGTAGAGCTCGCGTAGTGCGTTGCTGACGCGCTGGTCGCTGGAGATCTGCTCGAAGGTGCGCACTTTGGGGAAGCGGCAGTGTTCGCGGTAGCTGTTGTAGGGGGCCAGGTCGAGTGCCCGGGAGTCGGCGATGCTGGCTACGTCGATCTCGCGTAGGACGGGGTCGGTGTTGAACAGGCTGATGCGGCCGGCTCGTTGGCGGGAGGCGTCTTCGAAGAGCCGGCCGAGTCCGGGGCCGGGGATCAGTGCGCTGCCGAAGAAGGTTTGGGTCATCGGCAGGTCGCGTCCGCCTACTGACAGGTGGGAGGGGATCAGGCTGTGCCAGCGGTAGACGAGGTTGAATTCCACCGAGGCCCAGTTCTGCCGGTGCCAGGGTGCGTGGGCCAGTGTCGCCGACAGTCGGGGGTCCAGGGTGAACTGGAAGTGGTAGGGGGTGATGTGGTTGATGTACTCCTCGACGACCAGTTTGATGAGCAGCACGATGAGGATGTTTCGGGCTGTCTGGAAGAGGCGTTCGTCGTCCCAGTGCGGGTGTTCCTGTGTGAGCAGCCGCGCGATCCTGTTGTGCTCCCGCAGGAACAGGACGGTGAGCATGGTGAAGCCGATCTGGCCGTTGCCGCGGTCGCTGCCGGTGGCGAAGAGCGTGTCGCGTTGCGCGTCGGTGAGTTGGTCGAAGCGGATGACGCTGAGTGGGGCGAACTCCGGCTTGATCTTGCCGTTCTCGCACAGGTAGGGCGGGAACTCGCCGCCGTTGAGGAGTTGGCTCTTGAGCAGTCCGCCGTCGAAGGTGCGTAGTGCGGCTGTCGCGGCTTCGTGGAGGCCGTATACCTGGTTCAGGTCGATGTGGTGGTTGGAGCTGTTCTTGCGTGGGTCGCGCGGGGTGTTGGTGTCGCCGCGCAGGAATCCGTCGGTGAACCATTGGGCGAAGTACGCGAAGAGCACGGTGGAGCGCGGGCAGGGGATCATGGATTCGCCGCGGGTGAACAGGTTGCCGGCGCTTTGGGGCGTGGGGCGGTTCTCTTCGGTGGCGGGGGTCGGGGGCAGGTGTCTGCCGCTGTAGGTGCGGTCGGTCAGGGAGGTCCATGAGGTGTAGTCGGCCATGGTGCTCAGCGGCTCGGGGCGTGGTGGCATCTCGCGGATGGCGTGGTCGATCAGTGAGGCGTTGATGCGGCGCCGGATCGGCCGGCTGCTCTGGAGGAGGTTCCAGATTGGCCGGCCGTTGGTCAGGGCCAGGAATCTGAGGCGGTTGGCGAGGCCATCCGTGGCGATGGTGCGTGCGCGTGATCGGCTTGCCGCCATTGTCAGCCTTCCCGCTCGTCGGTGCCGAGCTCTTCGGTGCCGAGCGCGAGGGTGAAGGTGTCGGGGAAGATCCCGAGTGTCCGTTGGACGTGGCCTGCGGGTGGCGGGAGCGGGTGCACGCCGGGGCGCAGGAGCAGGCGGCGTACGGTCTCGGCGATCACTACGTCGGCGACGTGCACGCCGAGGCAGGCGTGATGGCCGGAGCCGAAGAACAGGTGATGGTGGCGGGGGCGGTCGAGGCGGAACTCGTCGGGTTCCGGGACCACGGCCGCGTCGAACATGGCGGAGGCCGGTGCCGCGAGCATGAAGGTGCCGGCGGGGATCAGCGTGCTGCGCGGGGTGCCGGCGGCCAGGAGGTGGTCGCGTTCGCACAGGCGGGGAAGGAGTTTGAAGAACGGGCTGAACCGCAGTGCCTCCCAGACGTATGGGTCGAACTGTTCGGGGTCTGCGGCGAGGGCCGTGGCCTGGGCGAGCACGTGCGGGCGTAGCAGGAGTTGCTCGACCGCTTCGACCATGGCTCCCGGTGCGCTCTCCACGAAGCCCAGTGGCAGTCCGGCCATGTTGATCACGATGCGGTCGTCGGTCACGGAGGCTTCGGCGGGCAGGGAGGAGCGGGCGAGGCGGGTGAAGACGTCGTCGGGGAGGTCGTGTCCGGCCCGCAGGTTGGCCCGGTGGTCGGTGAGGCGGTTTCGCAGGTATGCGACCAGTTCGGTGCCCGCTGTGACGGAGGCGGCCTGGATCTGTGGGTCTCCGTGGAAGTTGGCGAAGCCGTCGGCGACGATGGCCCGCGTCCACCGGCCCAGGGTCTGCGGGTCGGGGCCGGGTATGCCGAAGTATTGTGCGCATACGCCGAGGGCGACGGGGCGGAACAGTCCGTTGACCGTTTCGAGGCGTCCGTCGGGCGGGGTGGCGTCGAGCAGTTCGTCGGCGAGGCGGCCGGTCAGCTCGCGGACGTCGGCGGCGTCGCGCGGGTCGAGCATGAGCTGCATCAGGCCTTTTTCGCGCCAGTTCATCGGGGTGGCGTCCCTGCCCAGCATGAACGGGGCGCCCAGTGCGGCGTCGAGGCGTGGGCCGAAGGCGCGTACCGAGAAGACCTGTTCGTGGGAGAGCACTTCGGTGACGTCGGCGAAGCGGGTGACGACCGTGAAGGCGGGTGTGGCGAAGATGGGGCGTCGCTCGCGCAGCTCGGCGAACAGGCTGCGCCAGTCGGTACGCATCCACTCGCGGACCAGGCTGAACGCGGACATCGGGTCCCGGGCCAGCGCCTCGTCGTATCTCTCGAGATGGCCGCCCGTGGTCGCCTGGTCGACAGCACCCATTCCGTGGCCCTTCGCCTGATGTCGGAGCGCACAGTGATGATCACGTTGTGCAATCACAATCTAGGGATGCGTCGCGCCTTTCTTCATGACGACCGGGTGCAGTGTTTTGCTTCCTCAGGGTAATCACGCCGTTACTGTCAGGACATTGCCGCCGTCCATGGGCCTGGCCGTTCAATTAGGAGCCTGATCGTCCTGTACCGCTCGTGGGAGGAAACGTGTCGTCACCCATGCCGCAGCCGGGTACGGCGGAGACGGTGACGGTCACCACCGGCCGCCGCACCGCCTATCTGGTCGTCCTGGTCGTGCTGCCCGTGTTGCTGCTGGCTCTCGCGGTGCCGGCTGCCTGGGGGTGGGGCATCGGCCTTCGCGATCTGGTCATCGCGGTCGTGATGTATCTGGTGAGCATCTTCGGGATCGCCATCGGCTATCACCGTCTCTTCACGCATCGCGCGTTCAAGGCCAACCGGGTGCTGCGGATCGCGCTCATGCTGGCCGGCGGCATGGCTGTTGAGGGTCCTCTCACGTTGTGGGCCGCGGAGCATCGCCGCCATCACAAGTACGCCGACCGCGAAGGTGACCCGCACTCGCCGTGGCGCTACGGCGACGGCGGCCTGGCATTGCTGCGCGGCATGCTGCACGCGCATATCGGCTGGTTCTACACGGCCCATCAGCGCTCCAGTCGCCGGCATTGGGTGCCGGACCTGCTGGCCGACCCGGATGTGCGGCGTTTCGACGCCGCCTACCCGGCGGTCGTTGTCCTGTCGTTCGCGCTCCCGGCTGCCGCGGGCGGGTTGTGGTCGATGTCGTGGTCGGGTGTGTGGAGCGCGTTCCTGTGGGGTGGTCTGGTTCGCTATGCCGTGGTGCATCACGTCACGTGGTCGGTGAACTCGATCGCGCACACCTTTGGCGACCGTCCGTTCCGTACCAGGGATCGTTCGTCGAACGTGTGGTGGGTGGCGATGTTGACGCTCGGCGAGGGCTGGCACAACTGGCATCATGTGGAGCCGACGTGTGCCCGGCATGGTGTGCTCAGGGGCCAGTTCGACCCCAGTGCGCGGCTGATCCGCTGGTTCGAGCGGGCGGGCTGGGCTCACGGCGTACGGTGGCCGAGCCCTGACCGCCTGACGACCCACCGCACCGACCACAGTCCCGATGACGGGGCCGGCTCCCTGCGATGACGTGTCGCGCGGGCGGGAGGTCATCCGGATCGCGAGGAGTGAGTGACCGCCGAGGTCGTAGAAGTCGTCGTGCCGCCCGATCCGCTCCAGGTCGAACACGTCGCACCAGATGGCGGCGACCGGTTCTTCGGCGGCTCCGCGCGTCCGGGTGTTCGGTGCCGTTCTCGCCGACGACGGTCGTGGGGACGTCGAGCGGGTCCGCGGCTGAGCCGTTGCCGATGAACACCTTCTCCCCGGTGATCAGGTAGGCGTCTCCTCCTTCGACGGGTATGGCGACGGTGGTGCGGCCCCGGTTTCCGGCTCCGGCGACCTCGGGGTCGGCGGTGCCGGACACGACGCCGGCGGCGACCCGCTCGGAGATGAGGTCGCGGAGCGGGCCGGGCGGGAGCGCCTGGAGGTAGATGCCGGAGCCGAACCCGTTGTGGACGGCGAGGGCCAGCGCCACCGGCATGGACCGGCTCGCCGCCGTCTCGACGACCCGGCAGCGTTCGAGCTGCGGCCTGGTCGACGTCATCAACCTGGAGTTTGAGCCGCACTCTCTGTTGTGAGGCTCACGAAGCCGTGGGGAACTGGGCCGGCAGGCCGTCCAGCAACTGGCTCAGCAGCGGGTATCCGCCATCGATGCGGATCACCTGGCCGGTGACCGTGGCGAACGCGCCGTCCACGAGCGCGGCGATCGGGCGAGCCAGGTCCTGCGGCCGCAGCATCGTGCCGGTCACCGACCGGTCGCCGAAGTGGCGCCGGATGCCATCGGTGAACACCTCGGCGGTGGCATCGGTACCGACCGCGCCAGGAGCGACGGCGTTGACGGTGATGCCGTCCCGGATGGCCTCGCCGGCGACCTGCTGGGCGAAGGCGTTCACGGCGGCTTTGGCAGTGGACTGGGCGGGACTGCCGATGATCAGCTCGGCCGCGGTGGCGGAGACGTAGACGATCCGGCCGGACCGCCGTTGGCGCATGACCGGCAGTACCTGCCGGGTCAGGTGGTAGACGCCGGCCAGTTCATCGCTCATCTTGGCGGCGAACGCCTCCCACGGCACATGTTCCAGCGGGCCGAAGGGCGGCGCCGCGGTGTGGGCGTTGCCCACCAGCACGTCGATCCGCCCGTGTTCGGCGACTACCCGGTCCACCAGCGTGGTCACCTGGGCCTCGTCCGTCACGTCGGCCTGGATCGCCTGCGCGGCGCCGATCTGCTCGGCCACCAGCTCTGCGGACTCGGCGTCGCGCAGGTAGTTGACGATCACGTGATAGCCGAGCCGACCCAACTCGTGCGCGGTCGCGGCCCCGATTCCCCGGCTGGCTCCGCTAACCAGCGCCACCTGCTTGCTGTTCATCTGTCTCTCCTGATTCGTCGTACGAAGACGTGAGAGACGCTAGGTTTTGGGCTTACATTTTGTAAGTACGCACCTCAAGGTAAGCCCGAGAGAGAGCAGTAGGTGAGCAGGTGGACGAGAGCGACGCCCGGTGGATCAGTGACACATTTCACAACGACTGCCCCGGGCGGGAGGTGATGGAACACGTCACCGGACGGTGGGTGCCGCTGATCCTGGCCGCCCTGACGCCTGGGCCGATGCGCTTCTTCGAGTTGCGCCGGCGCATCGAGGGCATCAGCGAGAAGATGCTGTCCGCCAAACTGCGGACTCTGGTCCGCGACGGGCTGGTAGAGCGCACCGTGGAGCCGACCACCCCGCCGCAAGTCAGCTATGAGCTGACCGAGTTGGGTCAAGGCCTGTCCCGCCCCTTCGCCCAATTGGTCCGCTGGATTTCGGCGCACACCCCCGAGGTCATCGCGGCCCAGCAGCGCTATGACCACAGCGTAATTCCTGCCGGTCAGGTGATTCTGAGCCAGTAATGCAGATTGCGGCGATCTGCACCCCACATCATCCGCTCGCTTGCCTACGGCCTCCTGGCGTTCGACAGCAGGAGGCCGTCGTAATCGAGCGGCAAGCAACGCTCGCGCCCTCGCACCGCCGGCAGTGCTGCGCAGAGGACTTCGGACGTCTGCGCAGTCGACTCCAGAAATCGACAATGACCCGACGACGCAGACGGTCGCCGGCACCCAAGCCGCCACCATCTCGCGCCCGGCCTCATGCCTCCGAAGGCCCTCGGCCAAGATCCGAGGTTGTTCCGGTGGGTGCGCGGAACAGCGTGCGTACGGCGAGCTCGACGCCCAGCTCCGAGGGGAAGACGTGGCCGGCCGCGCGTGCCGCACGGGAGATCTCGGACGGCTGCGCGAGGACGGGGAGCTCGAGTGCCTCGGCCGGCGGGACGGTCAGGTCAAGCTGCGCGGGTTCCG
Organism: Nonomuraea sp. NPDC003201; assembly: GCF_053590415.1. Taxonomy (NCBI): domain Bacteria; kingdom Bacillati; phylum Actinomycetota; class Actinomycetes; order Streptosporangiales; family Streptosporangiaceae; genus Nonomuraea; species Nonomuraea sp. NPDC003201. Next base: position 13,705 of record NZ_JBSFTC010000071.1, on the reverse strand, counting down.
GGTCGAGCTGGGGGAGATCGAGACTCTGCTCAACTCGATGCCCTGCGTCGCCGAGGCGGTGGTCGCGGTGGTCGGGGAGGATCCGGACAACCAGCATCTGCGGGCGTTCGTGGTGGCCACGTCGGTGGCGTTCGACCGGGGCGAGGTGCTGGCGGCGCTGCGCGACAAGCTTCCCCCGCACATGGTGCCGTCGCGGTTCGAGGTGATGCCCGCGCTGCCCAGGACCGCGAGCGGCAAGCTGGACCGGCTCGCCGTCGCCGCGAAACCCTGAGGAGCGGTCAGAGCCAGCCGGCGTCGCGGGCGATGCGGATCGCGTCGAGCCGGTTGCGTGCGCCGACTTTGCTGATGGCGTGGGACAGGTAGTTGCGTACGGTGGCCGGTGAGAGGTCGAGTTGCCTGGCGATCTGATCGGTGGGTTTCCCGCTGTCGGCTGCGAGCAGGACCTGGCGTTCCCGGTCCGTCAGCGGGGAACTGCCGGTTTCCAGCGCGGCGGCGAGCAGGTCGGGATCGATGACGCGGTCGCCGGCCGCGACCCGGCGGATGCCGTCGATGAGGGTACGGGCGGGCGCGTCCTTGGCGATGAATCCGCGTACGTGGACTTTGAGCGCGCGCAGCAGGTAACCGGGCTGGCTGAGGCCGGTGAGCACGAGAATCCGGCAGCTCGGCAGCTCGGCCGCGAGCTGTTCGGCCGCGGCCAGCCCGTCCAGGCCGGGCAGGTCGATGTCGAGCACGGCGACGTCCGGGCGGGTGCGCAACGCGGTGGCGAGCACCTCGTCACCGCGGTCGAGCTGGGCGACGACCTCGATGTCGGTCTGCAGTGACAGCAGGGCGGCCAAGGCGGCGCGGATGATGTGCATGTCCTCTGCGAGCAGGATCTTGATCATCGTGTCTTCCGGTGAGGGTCGTGGGGGATCGAGATGCGCACCCGGAAATGTTCGCCGTCGCGGGCGGCGGTGACGGTGCCGGACAGGTCGCGGGCGCGTTCTGCCAGGCCGGCCAGCCCGGTGCCGCGGCCCTGATCGGCCCAGACGCCGTCGTTGGTGATGGTCAGTTCGAGGGTGCCGGCGTTCGGGGCGATGGTGATCGTGCAGGTACGGGCCCTGCTGTGGCGGAGCAGGTTGGTCACGCCTTCGCGGACGGCCCAGGCCAGGAGCCGCTCCTGGGGCGGTTCGAGGTCGGCGGGAAGGTTTGCGGTGATGTCGGCCCGGATGCCGGCGGTGTCGAGCAGCACGCCGGCGCCGTCGAGCTCTGATCGCAGTGACACGGAATGCTCGCCGCGGGTGATGGCGCGAAGGTCGCGCAGCGCGTCACGGGCCACCTCGGCCATGCCCGCCACCTCCGCGCGGGCCGTGCGACGGTCCTGGTCGAACAGGGCGAGCGCGAGATCGCCTTTCAGGGAGACCGCGGACAGGCTCTGGCCCAGCAGGTCGTGCAGGTCACGCGAGAGCCGCAGCCGCTCCTCGCCGACAGCCGCCGCGGCCAGCGCCATCCGCGTCTCGCGCAGTTCCTCGACCACCCGGACCAGCAGCACCGACCCGTAGAGCGAGCCTGCGGCGACGGTCACCACGACGAGGTCGTAGGCCGCGCTCAACGTCCCGAGGAGCGGGCCCTGCCGGACCGCGTCGATCAGCGCGGGAGCGGCCAGCAGCGCCGCCGCGATCGGCGGCCACAGCTTCGGCCGGTCCCGCAGCAGCAGCGCGAGCGAGGCCGCGCCGAAGCACTGCGTACTGACCCAGCTCCAGCTCCACCACAGCAGCGGCAGGTAGACCACGACCATCAGCAGTGCCAGCGACACCGGCCATCCCGGCGGCGGGCCGCCGCGCAACCAGGACATCGCGTGCCACAGATGAAGCGCTCCGACGACCGTGGCGAGCAGGACCACGAGCAGCGGGTTGCCGGTGCTCGTCCCCGGCTCCGACCCGGTGATCGTGTACGCGACCGGTGGCACCAGCCAGGCGACGGTGACCGCCACGATGAGCCGGCGTGAGCCGCTCATCGGCCGCGCTCGTTCAAGATGACGCCACCGTCGTCGTCGACGGTGAGGACGTACGGACCGCCGGGTTGCCGAAGCAGCCGGGCCACGGCCTCCCGCACGGCCGGCCGCGCCCGCTCCTCGGCCGCGGGCCGCAACGGCTGACGCGGCGCCACGACACGGACCGGTACGCCGGCGGCCGCCAGGAGCGCGACCGCGGTGTCGAGTTCGCGGCGCAGCGACGGCTGCTGGAAGCCGCGGATCAGGAGCCGGGCGTCGGCCAGGGTGCGCCGGGACGCGGCAACGAGCTCGTCGAGTTCCGCGGTCACCCGCCGGTCGGTGACCGCCAGATCCTGTGCCCTGTCGGCTATCGCGGCCAGCTGCGCCGCCACGGAGACGCGCAGTTCTTCGTCGATGCGCTCCCGCTCGCGTACGACCGCCTGCGCAGCCAGCAGCTGCCGTGCCGATTCCAGCCTGCCGATGGAGCGCGCCAGCAGCAACAACACGTACGGGCCCAGCACGGCGTTGACGGTCAGCAGCCCCCAGATCCACTGCCCCGGAGCTCCCAGCAGCAGGTCGACCGGGATCGGCGCGACCAGGAGCAGCCCGTAGAGCATCAGCGACCACGGCCTGCGCACGACGATCAGCACGGCCAAGGCCAGCGGCCCGAACGAGCGCGGCCACAACGGCCCGGCCCACGGCAGCAGCGCGATGATGACCAGCGCCATCGCCGCCAGCAGCCACCGCGCGTACCCCGGCCGCCGGCCCCGGGCCTCCCCCCACACCAGGCGGAGGAAGAACGGCACGTACAACGCGGTGCCGACCGCGTAGACGACCAGCGGTGTCCGGGACGCGGTGTTGAGGACGGCCGCGGTGATGTTCATCGCCGGCACGGTGGCGCTGAAGACCAGCACACCGGCGATGGCCCAGCGTGGCAGCCGCGCGGTCACCTGCTCCAACGTGCCCTCCACCGCCTCCTGGCCCGCCACGGCGTGCCGGGCATCGGGGGCATCGGCTGCCGCTCGCACCGAACAGGTCCGATGCCGAACGGTGGCGAGCGTCATGGTCATGCCCGCATCATGCACCGTCACCAGCCGCGACAGCAGATCCAGATGTCGTCGATCACTGATGACAAACATCATCGCTTATCTGCGACTTTGCCATCTACCAGCCGGGCGGAGGCGTCATCCACAGTTGGCCACGTCGCCGGACGACGTCCCCACGCCGTCCGGGCCATCGATCGCCACCATGGAAAGGACCTGCGATGACCTCCACCATCGCCCTCAACGATGAGATCACGGCCGTTTTCGACCAGGTGTACGCGGCCTGGGCGGCCGGGGACGCCGAGGCGTTCGCCGCCGTGTACACCGACGACGTCACCGTGGTGATGCCCGGGGTGTTCAACAAGGGGTCCGCGGCGGTACGGGAGCACATGGCCGCCGGGTTCGCCGGACCGCTGAAGGGGTCGCGCGGTGTCGACCGGCCTCACGACGTCCGGGTGTACGGGGACACCGCCATCGTCGTCAGCAGGGCCGGGATCGTGCCGGCCGGCGAGAGCGAGGTGCCGGCCGAACGGGAGGTGTGGGCCACCTGGATCCTCACCCGCGCGGACGGCCAGTGGAAGGTCGCCGCCTACACCAACACCCCCGCATACCGATGACCACGCTCACCAGCACCAGCCCTGGCCCCGGCCCCGGCGCGGCGGCCACCGGTGACCGCCGGTGGCCGATGCTGGCCGTCCTACTGCTCGGGCAGTTCATGGGGCTGCTCGACGTGTTCGTCGTCAACGTGGCCATGCCGGTGATCGGCGTCGAACTGCCCGCCTCCGGCAGCTCGCTGCAACTGGTCGTCGGTGGATACACCGCCGCGTACGCGATGTCGCTGATCACCTCCGCGCGGCTGGGCGAGATCTTCGGCCACCGGCGGATGTACCGGATCGGCGTCGTCGTGTTCACCGCCGCGTCGCTGGGCTGCGGGCTGGCCCCCGACAGCCTGACGCTGGTCGCCTCCCGGATCGTCCAGGGTGCCGGCGCGGCGGTGATGGCGCCACAGATCATGAGCATCATCCAGACCCGCTTCGACGGCCCCGCGCGAGCCAGGGCCCTGTCCGCGTACGGGGTGGTGCTGTCCACCGGCGCCGTCGCCGGACTGATCGCCGGCGGTCTGCTGGTCGACGCCGACCTCTTCGGGACCGGCTGGCGGCCGGCCTTCCTGGTCAACGTCCCCGTCGGCGTCCTGCTCGCCGTCCTGGTCCCGCGCCTGGTCCCCGCCGACCGGCCGGCGCGGCGTCGCAAGCTCGACCTTCTCGGGCTGCTCATCGTCGTGCCGGCGGTGGTGCTGGTGGTCCTGCCGCTCGTCCTCGGGAGGGAGCTGGGCTGGCCCGCCTGGGCCTTCGGCGCCATCGGGGCGGGCCTCGTCCTCGCGTGCCTGTTCGTCCCCGTCCAGCGGCGGGTCACGGCGCGCGGCGGCGACCCGCTGCTGGACCTCGGCGTCCTGCGCGCGCCCGGCCTGCGCGCCGGCGTGGCGACGTTGTCGGCGATGCAGGTGGCCTACGGCGGCTTCCTGTTCGTCTTCACGCTGCACCTGGAGAACCGGCTCGGCGCCGGTCCGCTGCACGCCGGCCTGACCTACGTGCCGATGTCGGTCGCTTTCGGCCTGGTCGGTTTCTGCTGGCGGCGACTGCCCCACCGCCTGCACCCCCTGGTGACCCCGGCCGGTCTCACGCTGTGCGCGCTGGCGTACTCGGCCATCGCCGTCGACGGCGACCACAGCGGCCCGCTGACCTGGACCGCACTGGTCCTGGCCGGAATCGGCATGGGGCTGTCGGCCAGTCCGCTGCTCACCCAGTCCTTGCAACGGGTACCTCTCGGCCAGGCCGCCGACGCCAGCGGCCTGCTCGGCACCACCATGCAACTCGGGCAGGTCATCGGCGTCGCCACCTTCGGAACCCTCTACCTCTCCCACGCCAACACCGCCGCACTGTCCACCAGCGCCCTGTGGCTGACGATCGTCAGCGTCGCCGGAATCCTCGCCGCGACAAAACTCGCCCGAACACTCCAGTCATAACCGGCCATCCGCACGCCAGGCCCGCCGCAGCGGGGATCCCGCCTACCTCGCGGGATCCCCATGCACCATTCGTCATTCAGCGGTCCATTCCTGATCCAGGCACAGGGCGTACCCGACGACCGCCGGACATGGAGCCTTCCGGCTTCCTTGGTGAGCGCCTCTTCCAGCCGTCGTCGGAGCTGACGTTCCGGATCCGTCTCTTCGGCAGCGAACGGTCGAAGTCGAACGCGACGGCCTGGCCTCCGCGTCCGGCCCGATGGGTACGTCTCGTCAATGCGCGGTGCCGCAGCGGTGATCTCGCTGGCCCGCTCGAACAGCTCCGGGCTGCCCCGGAACTCCACGCGGCGTCTCACCGCCCGCTGCCAACGGCGTCCACTGCTTGACCACCTTGGGAACAACCGCCGAAGTGGCCGCGCCGTCAGCGGTGGCCACGCTCAAGTCCCATGCGTTCGCGGCGCGTCTCGTCGGGCTCGACGACCAACGAGTCGATGTGGCGATGATGCGGACCCCGGACGGCCACGGCGGATCGAGCCGGCGAAGTAGCACACGCCGAAGGCGATGGGATCCCCATGGTCTTGGCCGAACATCCAACGGACCTGGCTCTGACCTGCAGTGGGTGTGTTGGGGCGGCGCGCACCAACGAGCAGCGGCACGGTCGCTGAAAAAAGTTGGGGCACGAGCCGCGGAGGATGTCGAGAATGCGATGCCGGCTCCGTCCCAGGAACACCAGCGGCCACGAACCCGCCGCGTGATGAAGGAGACCGAGCATGACAATCCAGCGGATGGACAACGTCCTCATCGTTGTCGACGACCTTGACGCCGCCATCGCGTTCTTCGTCGAACTCGGCATGGAACTGGAGGGCAGGGCGCCGATCGAGGGGCGTTGGGCGGAGCAGGCGGAGCGTGTCGTCGGGCTCAACGGGGTTCGGCAGGAGGTCGCGATGCTGCGGATCCCGGGCGGTGTCGGCGGGATCGAGCTGGCGATGTTCCACACGCCGAAGGCGATCAGCACCGAGCCGAAGGACGCGCCGGCGAACACGCTGGGCATTCGCCGCGTCATGTTCGTCGTTGACGACATTGAGGACGTCATTGCCCGTCTGCGCCCCCACGGCGCCGAACTCGTCGGCACGCTGGAGCAGTACGAGGACAGCTACCGGCTCTGCTACGTCCGCGGCCCCGAGGGCATCATCGTCGGCCTGGCCCAGCAACTCGGCTGACGGTCCGTCGCGGCCGACCAGGGCGATCCGGCTCGCGCACACCAGCCGGAGACGACGCATGTGCTTTCCCGCCATCAGCAACCACCCTCGATCCCGCAAACCCGGAGGAAAGCCGGTGCGGATCAAGAAAAAGATCATGGGAGAAATGACCGTGGAACCGAACAAGGTAACCGAGATTCTGAACCGGCCGCTCAGCCGCGAACTGCTCGCCCGCGACGTGACCCGCCTGGCCTACGTCGCCAAGGACGGCACACCCCGCAACATCCCGATCATCTTTGCCTGGAACGGCTCGGAGATCGTCATGAGCACTCCGAAGAACGCTCCGAAGCTCCAGGCTCTGAGCGAGAACCCGATGGTCGCCCTGACGATCGACACCGAGGCGCACCCGCCCAAGATCTTGCTCATCCGCGGCCGGGCCGAGCTGGACTTCGTCGATGGCATCCCGGACGAATACCTCCAGGCGACCAGCACCTACGAGATGACGCCCGAGCAACGAGTCGAGTGGGAGGCGGAGGTGCGTTCCCTCTACCACGACGGCATGGTCCGGATCGTGGTGACTCCGACGTGGGCGAAGCTGATCGACTTCGAGACGACTCTGCCGAGCGCGGTCGAGGAGCTGATCCGGCAGCGGGAGGAGCGTCAGTCTGCCTGAGCACCGCCCGGTCGCCCACGTTGGGTGAATCGCCCACGCCTCAGCTCCCAGAGGACCATACGCCCAGCGCCTGTTGCGTTCGGTGCCTTGGAAGATGCCGGTGAGGGCCCGCAGCGCGGCCGGGGACAGCAGCGCGGCCCCGATGCCCTGACCGACTCGGCCACCGATCAGCTGGCTCTCGTCTTGCGCCAAGCCACTGGCCAGCGAGGAAAGGACGAAGACCAGCAGACCGGTCAGGATCATAGAACGTGCGCCGAAGACGTCGGCGAGCCGGCCGCCGAGCAGCAGCAGCCCGCCGAGGAACAGCACGTAGACGCTGACTACCCAGGTGCAGGAATGGCGACGCTAACTGCGGCACGTCACAACCTACGCCCAGGCCAAGGACTACTGGCCGTACGCCGACGAGCAGGACGAGTACGGCGAGAAGGTCAACAACCTCAGCAAGTTCGTCGCCTCGTCGAAGCTGGATGACGCCCCTGGGGTGATTTTTCCCGCGGCGACCGTGACGCGCGACCCGGCCGCCACCATCTGGGAGCTCGAGGATGGCCGGTCAACGGGTTGGGAGGCACCCCGTTGGCCGGCCTTCTTGCCACGTTTGGCCGGTTGCTCACTGGTGGGGTTCTGACGGTGCCTTGCGGGGCATCAGGGCGACGACCGGGAGGCTGAGGGCGGTGACGGCCAGAACGACGATGAGACTGACTTTCATCGCGTGGCCCGGTCCGGAGATTGCGGCTTGGAAGAAGATCGAGGTGACCGCGGCCGAGCCGATCGCTGATGCGAGTTGCTGGATCGAGCTGAGCGAGCCGCTGGCGCTGCCGGCTTCGTCGGGTTTCGCGTCGCCGAGAGCGACGACGGGGATCGTGGCGAAGCTGAGGCCGATGCCGATGCCGATGACGAAGAACGCCGGGGCCAGCGCCCAGAGGCTGACGTTCGTCCCGGAGTGAGCGACGAGGACCAGTACCCAACCGCAACCGACGAGGTCGACGGTGAGGCCGATGAAGACGAGCCGGCGACCGAGCTTGGCGACCAGGCCACCCATGGCGGCGAACCCGGCGGCGACGAGCCCCAGGGTGAGCGGCATCAGACCGAGCGAGGTGTCCCTCGGGCTGGCGTGCAGCCCCTCCTGCAGGAACAGCGACAGCACGAAGAGCAGCCCGGAGCCGGCGGCGACCGCGACCAGGCACACGAGCAATCCGGAAGTGAAACCCCGGTTCTTCATGAGGGACGGCTTGATGAGCGGTTGGGCCGCGGTGCGCTGACGGTAGGCGAAGGCAGCGAAGAACAGGACGCCGACGATGATCGAGACGATCGGGATGACACTCCAGCCGTTGGTCGAGCCCTCGATCAGCCCGTACAGCAGCCCGAGCATGGCAATCCCAAGCAGGCCGGAGGCCCAGCCGTCGACGACGGTGGACCGGTCGGCGTCATCGTCTCGCGGCAGGATCTTGACGGCCATGATCAGCCCGACGCCGCCGAGGATGATGTTGATGAGGAAGATCGGGCGCCAGGACAGACCGAACAGGTCGGCGCTGATGAGGAATCCGGCCAGGACCGGGCCGCCGACACTCGAGAGACCGAGAACCGGGCCGAACAGCCCGAACGCCTTGGCGAGCATGTCGCGGCTGAACGCTTTCGTCATGATCGCCATGCCTTGCGGGATGAGGAGAGCCCCGAACGCTCCCTGAGCAACCCGGGCGACGATGAGCAGGACCGGATTAGGTGAGAACCCGGCGACCGCCGAAGCCAGGGTGAACCCGCTCATGCCGATCAGGAAAAGCCTGCGTTGGCCGAACTTGTCACCCAGCCGTCCGCCGACCACGAGCAGGACACCCATGGCGAGCATGTACGCCGTTCCCAACCACTTGATCAGACCTTCACCCCCGTGGAGCTCGCCGGCGATGGTGGGGGCGGCGATGTTCGTGACGGTTGCATCGATCACGTCGAGGGCGTCGGCGACCAGCACCAGCCCCAGGATCGCCCACATCAGGCGGCCGGAGCGGCGCGTGGTGACTGTGCTCGGCTCCGTCAAGGTGGTCATGAGGAAGGTCCTTCCCTTACCCGGGGCGCCTCTCCTGGGCGGCCTCTCACCCCCACTACGAACACCCCCGACCCGATCCGACACGGCCCACAAAAAATTTCGTTCTGGCGCGTGTGTCGTTGGCGGATCGACCACGGTGGTGTGGAGGCACCTACGCACGCTTCTCAGCCGTGTGCGACCGCTGGAGATGTCACGGCGCTCTCCGGATCGCCCACGTCAGGCCCGGTATGACGATCGTCGTTGCCAGTACATGACCACCTGCGAGCAGGAGCCTGGCCGATGTAGTCGTGTGGCTCGGAGCAAGCGGGAGCGCGAACGAGACCGTGGTCAGCACGAGTGCGACCCGGACGGTCGATGACGCCGACAGGCTCGGGCGGGTCGTCGTCGTAGGACATCTGAGCCTCCTTCTGCTTGTCGTCGCGCTTGTTCTCGCGCCGGATCCGGTCGATGGCCTTGGTTCGCGGTGGCGGTCAGCTCCGCGCCCGGGTTGGGGGCAGGCCGTCGGCCCGCCACCGCTCGACGGCGGTCGCGAACGCCTCGGCCGCTGCCTCCTCAGCGATGGCGAGGTCGCCGAAGCGCCTGGTCACGGCGGCCACCACCCGCGCCCACTCCTCATGGTGGGCCCAGGTGATCGCCTCCTCGACGTCGCTCACTGGAACGGCCGCACCTCGATCTTCCGATCGCAGACCTTCGACGCCTCGGCGGCGAGCTTGAGCGCCACATCCAGATCGGGGGCCTCCCACACCCAGATGCCGGCGAGGTACTCCTTCGACTCCACGAAAGGCCCGTCGCTGAACACCGCCTGCTCGCCCCGGTTGTCGATGACCGTGGCCGCGTCGGTGTCCGCGAGTCCGCCCGCGAACACCCAGTAGCCCTCGGCGATCAGTCGTTCGTTGAACGCGCTGATGGCAGGCAGCCTGTCCGTGCTGCCGGGATTGCTCTTGTCATCGATCACGGAAACCAGGTACCGCATCTGAAGATCATCTCCTATGGTGTCAGGACAGCGTGGTTCGATGGTAGGGACTTCAGGCCCTTGCATACCGCGGGCGTCCGGCCGGCCGGTAGACCTGGATCGTCACGCCCTTCGAGTCGACCCGCGACTCGACCAGGTCGAGCGCAAGATCCGGGCCGGTCTCCGGGAACAGTCTCGCGCCCTGGCCGAGGACCACCGGGACCACGATCAGAGTCACCTCGTCGACCAGGTCGTTCTCCAGCAGCCACCGGGTCAGGGTGCCGCTGCCGTGCACCTGCAGCTCACCCCCGGGCTTGGCCTTCAGCTCACTGATGGCCGCCGCGAGGTCACCGCGGAGAACGGTCGTGTCCTCCCAACGCGGCGCGGTGAGCGTGGTCGAGGCAACGTACTTTGCGTGATGAACGTCCTGGTCTCGTCATCACCCGCCCCCAGGGCCCACCCGCCGCGCTCGAATCCGTTCCTGCGATCCTCATCCGACGCACCGCCGTTTCCCTGCATCACTCCATCGATGGTGACCTGAGTCACGGCCGTCAGCTTCATGATCGCGGTTCCTTCATCTCGGCGCCGCCCCTTGCGGGCGGCCTCACCCCTGCTACGAAACTTTCCAGGACGCCGGTCGTCAGCGATCCGACAGCACGACAGTGTCGCGGCGACCGTGCTCCACCTCCTCAAGCGCGGCCAGTGCGGACAAGCTCGATCGCGAAGATCCTGACCAGTGGTGGCGGGCGTGGAACGGCTCAGGTCCGTGGGCAACCTCGTCGGTGGTGTAGCCGCCGAAGCGCTGGATGCGGGCGTCAGACCGAGCATTGCGTCGGCTTCGATGGAGATGCAGTTGTTGATGAGTTCGGTGGCGTGGGTGTGGCGGAGCTGGGTGAGCAACAGTTCCTGAGTTGAGTTCGCTGGCTGGTCCACAACCTGGCCGGTCTGCCGGTCGACCATCTGCGTGCCGTCGGCGGCGAGGCCGTTCGCGGGGCCCTTGCATCCGCACGAGTCATCTGCCGCGGATATTCGGTCCGTCTCACGGCTCCACCCGCGCTCCACCAGGCCGCGCTCGAGTAGAGCGCCGCCCTTGCTGACGGCGCCGGACCAGCCGAGCGCAAAGCGTACCGTGCCGATGCTGCCCGCATCACCGCCGAAGCCGACCCCGTCGGGCTGCGCAGTCCCCGCTGAGCGCCCCGCCATCACACATTACGGCCCCGCCGCCCTACCGCAGGTCGTGACCTGCCAAAACGCTCTTGCGAGGCGCGTCCGAGAGGAAAGTCACGGTAAGCCGCTCGACCGAGCCCCGCTGACGGGACTTTTCGTTCCGATGCTCGTCATGTCCCGGCCCGGCCGTGGGCATGCGCAAACCGGCGGGGTGCCTACCTGTGTAACCTCCGGGATCAGCCTGCGGACCCGCTCCGGCCGATCATGTCGAGCAGCAGTTTCGCGGCCTGCTCCGCCCCGTCGGTGCGGACCGTCTCGGCCACGGTGGCCGCGCGGGCACCGGCCTCGGGGGCCAGAGCGATCTCGAGTGCGGCGGACAGGGACTCGGCGGTCGGCGTTGGACCGTCGTGTCCCGTACCGATGCCCAGCTCGGTTACCCGGCCCGCCCAGTACGGCTGATCCGCGACCTGAGGCACGATCACCTGCGGCGCCCCCGCACGGGCTGCCGTCGTCGTGGTGCCAGCACCGCCGTGATGCACGACCGCGGCCACCCGGCGGAACAGCGCCTGCTGGTTGACCTCGCCGACGACGAAGCAGTCGTCCCGGTCGTCGATCAGGGCCAGGTCAGCCCAGCCGCTCCCGAGCAGGACGCGGCGACCCTGCGTCCGGACCGCTTCGATGACGGCCCGGGAGACCTCCTGCGCGTTCGCGCCCCGCACCAGCATGCTGCCGAAGCCCACGTACACCGGCTCTGGACCGGCGGCCAGGAACGCCTCCAGACCGGCCGGGAGCGGGCGCCCGTCCGGCCGGATCCACGCGCCGGTCTGTGTCACGTCGAGTTCCGGCGTCTCCTGCCACGGGCCCAGGACCGGGTCGGCCGCCAGGAACGGGTGGTCGGTGAAGACGTGGTCGCGGACGCCGCTCACCGGTGGCAGGCCGATCGAGGCCCGGTGGGTGTTGATCGTGTCGCCGAACAGGGTTTCCATGTTCTCGGCGTGCAGGTCCCACAGCCCCCGGTTGTCGGTCACCTCAGGGGGGATCACTTGGCCCGGCCGGCGGAGAGGCGGGTGATGCGACGACGGCAGGTAACACGGGGAGAAGGACGTGAACACATAGGGCACGCCCAGTTTCTCGGCCGCTGTCCGCGTACCGGCCAGGGCCGGGAACGAGCCGGTGGCCACCACCGCGGCGCAGCCCTCGGCCGCCTCGGCGACCGCCTCGTAGGCCATGGCGGTCAGCTCGGCGGAGATGTCGGACAGACCCGCCTTGCCGGGGATCGCCCCCGTCGCCAGCGCGCGGATCGGCCAGGCGAGGGGAGTCAGCGGTACGTCGACATCGTCCAGCAGTTCCGCGAAGTCCGGCGGCGCGCACACCCGCACCTCGACGCCAAGTGCCCGTAGCCGCACCGCCAGCCCTGTCATCGGCTCGACGTCCCCGCGGGACCCGTAGGTCACCAACACAACGCGCATTCCGCAGTCCCCGATCTTCGTGCGTTCCGGTGTCGAAGGGTGATTGTGCGGTAGGACCGGGGCCTTGTGGCAAGTCCCCCCATGCGCTATAGGTTGGTAGTGGCAGGGAGTGGATTTTCCCCTTGCCCTTTGTTGCTTCGCCGCCCAGTAGGTGGCCTCCTCCTTCTCGCCATGATCGTGCGGCAGCCCGTGGACAACCACAACTTCTTTGGAGCTGGTCGCAGGGACCCGAGCGGAGGGCCTGAGGTACCGGCCGGCAGTGTGGCGGCCAGTGGCCCTTGGGCAGCGGCGTGTTCGGGGTAGTCAGGCTGGCTATCGCCGCTGCGGACACAGAGCATCATGGCGCGCCGTCCCCCGTCGTCGAACACCGCGCTCACGTCGGCGAGGGACGCGACGAGCGGCCTGCCTGCCCAGGTGAATTCCTCCCGCGGCCAGGCGTCCGGCCGTTGTCCGTGCCCGGCGTTGAAATCGTCGAGATGGTGCTCAGTGTCTGGTGGTGTGCTTCCGTCTTCGGTCATCATCCGGCCGGGTCGGGTTCGGCGGGGGTCGGGGTGTCGGGCTCGGCCGCGGGGGAGGGGAGGCGCTGCAGGAGCAGGTTCAGGTTCGTCTGCAGTTGTTCGGCGCGCTGTTCGGCTGAGCGATGGTCGGCGCGCGCGCTGTCCCGTTCGCGTTCGGCGGCCTCGATCCGGCTGTTGCGGACTACCACGAGGTCGCGGGCTTCGCTTTCCGCGTGGCGGGCCTGGACCACCTGCTGGGTGAGGTCGGTGTTGCGTCGCTCGGCAGCCTCAAGCTGCGCGCGCACCGTGGCGGTCTCGGTGCGGGCCTGTTCGGCGGCGGCCTGCGCGCCGTCGGCGCGTTCGCGTTGCCGCTGGGCTTCCTCGGTGGTGGCGCGGTGGCGCTCCCGCAGGGCGGCCAGTTCACGTTCGGCGGTGGAGATTCGCTCCCGTTCCCGGACCAGGGCCTCGTCGTGCGCAGCGCGCAGCTGTCGTAGCTCGTCGGCGTGCTGCCGGGCCGCCTCCGCGCGCAGCTGGTCGGCCTGGTCGGCGCGCGCCCGATCAGCGATGGCCAGCCGTTCTGCCTCGTCGGCGCGCTGCTCGGCTGCCTGCGCCCGCTCGTCGGCGTCCCGCTGGGCCGTGCGGGCCTGCGCCGCGGCGCGTTCGGCGGCCTCGGCC
>NZ_JBSFTC010000070.1:0-42609 GCF_053590415.1 Nonomuraea sp. NPDC003201 | reverse complement strand
GGCTGCACCGCGGGCCGCTGATCAGCAGGCTCGCCGGACTCGCCCTGGTCGGGCTCGTGGTCGGCGCGATGTCGGCGAGCCTTGGGACGCTGATGGACAACGGTGGCGCCGCGGCCCGAGAGGCGCTGGCCCGGCTCGGCGGTCCCGGCACGCTCGTCGACCAGTTCCTCGCCCCCATGATGACCATGCTCGGCCTGGTCAGCGCCGGCTTCGCCATCCAGGCCGCGCTGCTGCTCAGGAACGAGGAGCGCGACGGGCGGGCCGAGCCCCTGCTGGCCACCCCGGTGCGCCGGCTGCGCTGGGCGGGCAGCCACTTCGCGTTCATACTGCTCGGCCCGGCGCTCGGGTTGATCGCCTTCGGGACGGCCGCCGGTCTGACGCACGGCCTCAACACCGATGACGTCGCCCGTGAGCTGTCCCGCCTCCTGGCCGCCGCTCTCGTGCAGCTCCCTGTGGTGTGGGTGTTCACCGGGGTCGCGTTCGCCCTGTTCGGTCTGCTGCCCCGGTTGGTCGCCGGCACGTTCGCGGTGGCCATGGTGAGCATGTTGTTCGGCTGGGTCGGCCTGGAGTTGCAGCTCGACCAGTGGGTCATCAACCTGTCGGTCTTCGAGCACGTACCGAAACTCCCCGGCGGGGTCATGACGGCCACGCCACTGATCGTCATGACCGTCGTCGCGGCGGCCCTCGTCGCGGCCGGCCTGGCCGGATTCACCCGACGCGACATGCCCACCACCTGAGCCTGGAGGACATCATGGGAGTGACCCTTCCCACCCTGACCCCGCTGCAGGAAACCCTGTGGGTGACGCTGTGCGGCCGGGCGCTCGACAGCCGCCTGCCACGCCCCATACTCGGCGACCGCATGGCCTACGAGATCATCCACAAGACCGGCTACGACCACCGCAAACTCCGCTGGAGCGCGGCCTCGGCCATCGACGTCGCCCAGCGCGCCAAGAAGCTGGACGAGGTGGCCCAGCAGTTCATGGCCCGCCACCCCGACGCGATCGGCATCGATCTGGGAGCCGGCCTCGACACCCGGGCCCTCCGCATCGACCCTCCACCCACAGCGGACTGGTACGACCTCGACTTCCCCGAAGTCGTGGACGCCCGGCACCGGGTCATCCCCGATCGGCCGCACACGCACACGATCGGCGCGGACCTGACCGAGCCCGGCTGGCTGGAGGCGCTCCCCGCCGACCGCCCCGCCGTGATCGTCGCCGACGGCGTGCTGCCCTTCCTCTCCCAGGAAGAGATGATCACGCTGCTGGACCGTCTCACCAGCCACTTTCCCAGCGGGGAGATCGCGTTCAACGTCTACACCAGATTCACCGTCTGGGCAGCGAAACACTACTCCGGCAGCCGGTTCCTGGTCCCGCTCTTCAAGTCCCCCGGCTTCGACCGCCTCGACCCCGTACGGTGGAACCCGCGACTGACCCTGATCCGGCACATCCTGCTCACTCGGGAGCCCGAGGTCGACCAGTTCCCTCCGGCCCTGCGCCTGTGGACCCGACTGTCGGCGCTCAGCGCGGCCTTCTCCAGGCTGGGCACCACGGTCGCGCACTACCGTTTCTGACGATTCCGGTCGGCGACTCACGCCGGGTCGGGTCCGGGCAGATGAGGAGCCGCAGCCGGCGCAGGAGCTCGCGCGGCAGCGACGTCAGGAGCGCGGCAAGGAAGGCTCGGTCCTCGGGCGCCGTCCGCAAGGGCGAGCGACTGTTCGACGAGGGGGACACCACCCTCCCGCTGGAGCTGATCAAGTCCGAGGGGCGTGCTGTGCCTGATCTGCCGGCCTGCCAAGGCCGGCGCACGACCTCCACTTGTGCTCCCTCCGGTAAGGCAAGTCCAAGCGCCGCTGAGGCGACGATGGGTATGGTGGGCCGGTAGGGGCCGTCGTGCTCGGTGCGTGCTCGTACGCCCCGTCACGCGCCGTCAGGACCCGGCACTGCCGGACACACAAAACGCGCTGAGGTGGCACGAACCATCACCCAGCGGCACTGCGCGACACTTAAAGATCTTGCTTCTAATCCGATGGCCGCAGTGCTCGCAACTCCGATGTCTCCGCTTTCGAGACGAGTCGAGACGAAGCTTGATCTAGTCTTTACGTTCGATCGTTTTGGCGGCCAACACTTGGTTTATCGAAAGCAGTGCGTTGCCAATCATTTGCTGAACATGTACAGAATGCCTTGTCCCCAACCTCGGTAGGGCTGGCGCACGAGTTCTGTGGACTTCGACTGCCTAATCCGATGGCTGCCGCGTTCGAATTCTGCACGTCATGCCCTTAAATCATGATGCTGACCTGCGGTAATGCGTTGATGGGCCATCTGTGTGGGACGGATTACCAGGTCACCGTGCTCGGAGTGTGCTCGCGTGCACCAGCCCTGCACAGCGTGATCGACACCGCGCTGTGGGAGGTGGGGTTGTCCTGCTCGCTGCCGGCGGCCGTCCGCCCCGGCGGTCCAGATCACGAGATGCGGTCGTCGGAGGTGAGGCAGTTCGGCTCCGTTGGCGGGGTTGACCGGTTCAGCCGGGTGCGCGGTGCTGCGTTCAGTGCGGTCCGCACGGGGGCGTGGATTCGCACCGCGGCGGCGACAACCGATGGTCGGTCGGCGGGGGATGGGCCGCCACTGCCGCGAAGAGTCCATTGACGGAGAGAGGTGACCTGGTATAGCCGACTTCGTCCGTCCCAGGCAGGGACGAGGACCAGAGTCTCCACCGATCCCGGAGCGGTTCAGATGGCGCAGGACAAGGACCTCCACGTCCTTCGACCTCTGTGAGCGGCCCAGTAGCACCAGTCAATCCGTAAGGCGGACGAAGATCAGGTAGAGCAACCGTAACGCCATGAACAGCGATCATGCCCAATCGGAACACACGCAGCAAACCGCAGGTCAACCTCATCGCCGAGTTTCTGGCACACAGGGATCTCTGCTCCTCGGTGGCTCAACCGAGGCCCGCTGCTACGGGCCCAAACCGCCTCAGCCCGCCAGTTGGTCCGCGGCGGCCTGACGACGACGTCTGCGCATCGCTCAGCACTGGCCCCTGAGTGTCAACGATCACCAATCACCTGTGCTCGAGGCATGTACGCGCCGTGTAGACGCTCTGATCAGGCACGTTCACTTACCAATGTGATCTTAGTCACTGTAACGCCTGTATGCCTGTTCTGCGAGCTGCATTGATATCGCATCACGTTCGTCCGGTTTCGAGTCGCATGGAAGGACGCCTGGGCGAGATCTAGGCCCCAATGGGCAGTTCGGCTATACAAGGAGAGATCGTCTTTATGTCGATCTTACGGCGGGCATCAGGGCACCCTCGCCTCACGATTCGCGAGCGCCCTTTCATGGCAGGAGTGGTGACGCATGACGCTTCGGCGTGCGCGAATTCGACCGACTGGCGTGATGGGGCGCAGTAGGTTCGGGTTGAAGGGCAAGGGCCGTCTGAGAGCTCGCATCACCTTAGTCGTTGCAGCTGCCTTGATCCCGAGCCTCGTTCAGATGCAGATAGAGCCGGCGGCAGCTGATCCGGTGCGCACGCGATTAGAGGTGCCGCAGTCGCCGTCGAGAGGTGCCACAAGCAGTATCCCTGTCCAGCAAACCGGCACCGCTAAGAACCTTCCGCACCTGGTCGGGCCCGAAGACACGCAGGCCAAGGTCGACACCCGCCCTGTGAAGGTCGGCAAGCGTCCCAAGGACGCGCTACCACTGGACGAGCCTCACGAGTTGGTCGATTCGTCCATCGTCGGCTTGAAATCCCCACCTTCGTTGCCCAAGAAATCAACGTCCGAGCCGGAACCTGTCGTCCGTCCCGCGGGGAGGGTGCCCGCAGTAGCTCCGGTGCTCCATCGAGCGGAAGCCCGTAATACCGTTCAGGCGGCCGCTGGAGAGCCCGTCGTGTCTTTGCTGGCCGCGGGCCCAGGTACGCCTGCCTCGGGAAGCATGATCCTTTCATCGCCGAAGCCGTGGTTCGAAGCCAAGGTGACCGATCCCAACGGGCGCACCGTGGGATTGAACGTCGAGGTCGAGCATGACCCGTCCGTTCCTGCTCAGGGCACCGGCCAGATCTGGTCGTACACCGGAGGTGCGGGCGACCCGAACGGCTCCACGGTGCGCTTCACCGCCCCATATGGCGTCCTGCATGACGGCTGGCTGATCCGCTGGCGGGCACGTGGCCACACCCCGGCAGGCACGCAGAGCCTGTACGGTCCGTGGTCGGACTGGCAGTTGGCCAAGCTGGACATCAGCAAGCCGGCCGCGTCGGAGTTGGCGGCCGGACCCGGTGGTTCCGCGGACGGCCAGTGGATCCTGTCGTCATTGACCCCGTGGTTCGAGGCCAGGGTCACTGACCCCGATGGGCGCAAGGTCGGGATCAGTGTAGAGGTCGAGCATGACCCGTCGGCCGCAGGCCAGGGCACCGGTCAGATCTGGTCGTACACCGGCGGCTCCGCCGATCCGTCGGGGTCCTACGTCTCCTCCAGCATGCCCTCTGGTCTGCTGAAGGACGGCTGGCTGATCCGCTGGCGCATCCGAGGCCTCACTCCGACAGAGACGAGCGACATTCTGTATGGCCCGTGGTCGGGCTGGCAGGCTGGCCGGGTGGACCTCAGCAAGCCCGTAGCCTCCAACCTTGCCGCCAGTCCGGGTACGACGGGTTCGGGACTGACGACGCTGAGTTCGTTGACGCCGTCGTTGGAGGCGAAGGTCTCTGATCCTGATGGGCGTACTGTCGGGATGAGTGTGGAGATTGAGCATGATCCGTCGGTTCCGTCGCAGGGGAGTGGTCGGATCTGGTCGTACACGGGGGGTGCGGGTGACCCGAATGGGTCGACGGTGCGTTTGACGGTGGGTTCGGGTGTGTTGAGGGATGGTTGGCTGGTCCGTTGGCGGGCGCGTGGCATCACCCCGTCCGGTACGCAGAACCTGTACGGCCGTTGGTCGGGCTGGCAGACGGCGCGTATCGACCTCAGCAAGCCCACAGCGTCCAACCTTGCCGCCAGTCCGGGTACGACGGGTTCGGGACTGACGACGCTGAGTTCGTTGACGCCGTCGTTGGAGGCGAAGGTCTCTGATCCTGATGGGCGTACTGTCGGGATGAGTGTGGAGATTGAGCATGATCCGTCGGTTCCGTCGCAGGGGAGTGGTCGGATCTGGTCGTACACGGGGGGTGCGGGTGACCCGAATGGGTCGACGGTGCGTTTGACGGTGGGTTCGGGTGTGTTGAGGGATGGTTGGCTGGTCCGTTGGCGGGCGCGTGGCATCACCCCGTCCGGTACGCAGAATCTGTACGGTCCGTGGTCGACGTGGCAGAGCGCTAGAGTGGACATCACCAAGCCCGCCGTGTCCGCGTTGTCGGCCGCGCCCGGCGTGTCCGGAACCACCCTTTCCACCCTGACCTCGCTGACTCCGTCCTTCGGCGCCACGGTGAGCGATGCCGAGGGACGCAACGTCGGCCTGGAAGTGGATGTCGAGCACGACCCGTCTGCTCCATCGCAGGGCAGCGGCAAGATCTGGGGCTACACCGGCGGCGCCGGCAACCCGTCAGGATCGGCCCTCCGATTCGCCATCGACTCGGGCAAATTACGTGACGGCTGGCTGATCCGCTGGCGGGCGCGCGGTCACACCCCGACCCAGAGCTCTCAGACCTTGTACGGTCCATGGTCGGTCTGGCAGACCGCTAGGGTCGAGGTCGGCAACCCGGTCGGCACGGGGCTCGGCGCCGTTCCCGCCACGCAGGGAAGTGGCCTTTGGACACTGTCCTCGCTCACCCCCTGGCTCTACTCGAAGATCACCAGCCCGAACGGCACCGCCGCGTTTCTGGGCGCTGAGATCGAGCACGACCCCTCTGAGCCCGGGCAGGGGACGGGCCTGATCTGGTCCGGTCAGGGCACCACTTCGTACGCGTCGGGCTCGAATGCCTGGGTGCAGGTGCCGTCGGGCAAGCTGACCGACGGTTGGCGGATCCGATGGCGAGTCCGAGGTGTCCCCGTGTCCGGCACAGCCGGCGCCTGGTCGGACTGGCAGTCGGCCGTGGTGACACTCACCCAGCCCGGCGTGGCCGGGGTCGGCATGACACCAGGCACGTCGGGCACCGACGGCTGGACGCTTCCGTCGCTCACTCCCTGGGTGTTCGGCAAGGTCACCTCGTCCGAGGGTCGTGCTTCCTACCTCGGGGTGGAGATCGAGCACGACCCATCCGTACCCGCACAGGGCGCGGGTCTGATCTGGTCCGGTCAGGGCACCACTTCGTACGCGTCGGGCTCGAATGCCTGGGCGCAGGTACCTGTGGCCAAGCTGACCGACGGCTGGATGATCCGCTGGCGTGCCCGAGGCGTGACCACCAACGGGATCAAGGGCCCCTGGTCGGACTGGCAGCCGGCACGGGTGAACCTGAGTGTCCCGGCCGTGGAAGCACTTGGCATGGCCCCCGCCCGGCGCAGCACAGCGTCCTGGTCCGCAACCACGCTGACACCGTCCCTATACGCCAAGGTGACCGACCCTGACAACCGCGCTTCACAGCTCAGCATTGAGGTGGAGCACGACCCGGCCGTCCCTACACAGGGCACCGGCCTGATCTACGCAGGCAAGTCCACGACTTCCTACCCCTCCGGTACGAACGCCTGGATGGCCGTCCCTACCGGCAAACTGCAGGACGGCTGGCTCTTCCGCTGGCGCGTGCGCGCCGTCACCACGACCGGTGTGAGCGGTCCCTGGTCGGAGTGGCAGTCGGGCGTCGTCACAGCTCTGCCGTTCCTCAGCTTCTCACCCGGCGCCAACAGCCAAGTGGGGACGCTGGAGCCGACGCTGTCAGCGTTCGCGCAATCGGCGAACGAGGACCCCGTCACCTACTGGTTCCAACTGTGCGCGGGTACCTCGCCGAACTGGACCTGGTGCGACAGCAGCCTCACATGGGAGAAGTCGGGCACCTGGAAGGTCTCCAACACCCGCAGCGGTGGAGCACACAAGCTGGCCTGGGGACAGACGTACTGGTGGCAGGCCAAAGCGACCTCCGGCACCACGACGGTGACCTCCTCGTGGCGGGCCTTCACCCCCACACCCGAGCAGGGCACCATCAACGCGTCCCTGGCCGCGGGCACCGACGGGCGCGCGTTCAACCACTCCTCCGGCAACTTTACGAACGCCGAGACCGACGCGTCGGTCGCCGTCGTGGGGCCGCCGTTGAACGTCACGCGCACGTACAACAGCCTCGACCCGCGCACCGGCGGGGTGTTCGGCTCGGGCTGGTCGACCCGCTGGGACATGCGCATCGAGCCGGAACCACAGACGTCGACACTGCTGGTGACCTATCCGGGAGGCGAACAGTCGCGCTTCGCCGCCAAGGGCGAGGGCACGTACGCGCCACCGTCAGGCACATTCGCCACCTTGAGCACGCTGCCCGAGGGTGGCTGGCGGCTGATGGACAAGTCCGCCACTTCGTACTGGTTCGACGCCAACGGCCGCCTCATCAAGGTGACCGACCACCGCAACCGCACCCAGGAACTGACCTACGGCAGCGATGGCAAGCTGGCCAAGGCCACCTCCCCAGGTGGCAGATCGCTCACCTTCACCTGGACGGGCAACCACGTGACCAGCGTGTCCACCGACCCGGTCGACGGAAACGCGATCACCTGGACGTACCACTATGACGGTGACAACCTCGTCAAGATCTGCCCGCCCACCTCGACCACCGCCTGTACCGTCTACACCTACGCCGGCGCCTCCCGCTACCGCAGCGCGGTCCTCGACTCCGGGCCGACTGGATATTGGCGGCTGAACGAGACCTCCACCGCCCTCGGCACGAAGATCGACAACTCGGCGCCATGGATCCCCGAACCCGGAGACGAGGCCAAGATCAGCGGCACCGCAGCAGACGCCACCCCCGCGGTCCCTGGCGCGCTGAGTGGCTCGGCGGACACCGCGATGCGCTTCAAAGGCACATCGGACTCCGCGTACATCACCCTGCCCCAGGCCGCCATCAGCGGACAGGGCGGCAACGTCGCAGTAGAAGCATGGTTCAAGACCACCAGCGCCGGCACCATCCTCGGCTACCAGAACTCCGCCTCCCGATCCCCATCGGCCTTTACCCCTGTGCTGTATGTCGGCACGGACGGCAAACTGCGCGGCCAGTTCTACACCGGCGCCCCGGCCCCGATCACCACAGCCGCCCCGGTGAACGACGGCGGCTGGCACCACGTAGTCCTGTCAGCCGCCGAGAACACTCAGACCCTTTTCCTGGATGGCCAGGTCGTGGGCACCCTGGGCGGGGAGATCACGCACGTGGGCCAGTGGGAGACACGGATCGGCTCCGGCTTCGGCTCATCCGCCTGGCCCGCGACGACCACCTCGACGGGGACCTTCTCGTTCGCGGGCGACATCGACGAGGTCGCCGTGTACGGCAAGCCGATCGGGCTCCAGCTCGTGAAGACCCACTACGCTGCCCGGTCACCGCAGTCTCAGCTGATCAAGGCCGTCGCACCATCGGGCCGCACCGAGGCGGAGAACGTCTACGCGGCCGACGGTGGACGCCTGGCCCAGCACACCGACGGCAACGGCGGCGTGTGGAAGCTGTCCGCCCCGGTGTACACGAAGGAGACCACTGTCTACATCGCCGCCACGACGACGGTGGCAGACCCGCACGGCGGGATGCTCACGTATGTGGACGACGCTCTGCACGGCAACCGGCAGGTCTCCAAGAGTGACCAACTCGGCAAGACCACCCGCTACACCTACGACACCGGCGGTTACCCCGCGAAAGTCTACGACCCCAACGGCAATGTCGTGGAGCTGGCGTACAACACTCGCGGCAACCTGCTGTCCAGGAAGACGTGTCGGACGGTGGATAGCTGCTCCAGCGAGTTCTTCAGCTATTACCTGAACATCGACAATCTGTTTGACCCGCGTAACGATCTGAGGACCGGGCATCGGGACGCCCGCTCTACGTCGGTAACCGATGAGACCTACCTGACCTCGTGGTCCTTCAACGTCTTCGGCGAGGAGACCAAGCAGACGACGCCGGCCACTCCGGACTTCCCGCAGGGCCGCTCGAAGACGGCGACGCACACCGACGGCACCGAGCCCGCCGTCGGTGGTGGGCTCACCCCAGCCGGCCTGGTGAAGTCCAGCAAGGACTTCAAAGGCAACGAGACCACTTACGCCTACACCGCCGCGGGCGACCTGGCCACGCAGACTAGCCCGACCGGCCTGGTCAAGAAGTTCGAGTACGACGCGCTCGGACGTCCGGTTACGCAGGCCGAGATCTCCGCGGCGTTCCCCGAGGGAGTCAAGACGACGATCGCCTATGACGGACTGAGCAGGATCGTCTCTCGTACAGATTCCGGGGTCAAGAACGAGGTCACTGGTGTGACGCACACCTCCCAATGGTCCGCCACCTATGACGCCGACGGCAACAAACTGACCGAGTCGCGGGCGGACCTGACCGGCGGCGACACGACGCGTACCACGACCTACACCTACGACGCCTACGGCAGACTCGAGACCAGTACCGGCCCGGAAGGCGGAGTGCAGCGCTTCGCCCACGACCACAAGGGCCAGAAGACCAGCTTCACCGACGAGCGCGGCACGACGTACCACTATGCCTACACCTCCCGCGGTGAGCTGGCCACGACCACGCTGAAGGGGTGGACCGGCAGCCCGGTGGACCCGCAACCGGCCACAGACGTGATCATGACCTCCAATGCCTACGACCCCGGTGGCAGGCTGGCCTCGCAGACGGACGTCATGGGGCGCACCACTGTCTTCACCTACTACAACGACAACCTGCCCGCCGAGCAGAGTGCCAAGGGCGCTCGGCTGAACGGCTTGGCGACGCCTCGCGATGTCGTGCTGGATTCGAGGAAGTACGACGCGGCTGGCCACATCGTCCGCCAGACGGCCGACGGCGGCACCCTCGCGGTGGCGGCAAGCTACGATGCGGCGGGTCGCATAACCAACCAGACGGTGGACCCCGATGGGCTAAAGCGCGCCACCACGTTCTCCTATGACGCAAACGGCAACGTGATCAAGACTACCCTGACCGCGCCCGGCACTGACCGCAGCGAGGTCACCGAGTACGCCTACGACAGCGGCGACCAGCTTGTCCGCAAGAGCGTGCACAACGAAGGGGCGGACCTGGTCACCACGCTGACCGTGGACGACCGCGGCCTGGTCACGGCGATCACTGACCCGCGTGGGAACCTGCCGGGCGCGGCCCCTTCCGCCTTCACCACCTCCATGACGTACGACGCGCTGGACCTGGCGGTCGAAGTGCGGTTGCCGGCGGTGAGCGTGGAGCGGGCAGGCAGCGCGCCGGTCATTCAGCGGCCGACCGCCAAAATGGGCTACAACACCTTCGGGGAGCAGACACACCAGGTGGACGCCGAAGGCAGGGTGCTGACCAGCACCCTGGATCGGGCTGGCCGCGTCGTCGCCCAGGCCACGCCGACCTACAAGCCACCGGGCGGACAGCCGATCACCCCGGTTGCCACGGCCGGTTACGACGCCGCCGGGCAACTGGTCAGCGCCACCAGTTCGCGTGGCCAGACGACCACGGCCGTCTATGACGGGCTCGGGAACAAAGTCCAGGTCACCGACCCCAAGGTGGGTCAGTCCGCGGCGGGTACCTGGACCTACACCTATGACCT
This sequence comes from Nonomuraea sp. NPDC003201, assembly GCF_053590415.1. Classification (NCBI taxonomy): domain Bacteria; kingdom Bacillati; phylum Actinomycetota; class Actinomycetes; order Streptosporangiales; family Streptosporangiaceae; genus Nonomuraea; species Nonomuraea sp. NPDC003201. The sequence continues at coordinate 31,985 of NZ_JBSFTC010000070.1, read as the reverse complement.
GCTGGGCGAGATCCTGTCGCAGACCGCCCCGACCGCGGCCCGCTCGGAGGCCACCTACGACGACCTGGGCCGCCAGATCACCCTGAGCACCATCGAGCGTAAGCCCGCCCAGGCCGTGTACGTCACGAGAATGGAGTACGACGACGGCGACCGGGTGACCAAGACGATCCGGCCAACCGGCGATTCGACCAGCCGCGCGTACGACCCGACCGGCGCGCTGATCTCGCAGACCGACGCGTTGGGCAACGCCACGAAATTCGCTTATGACCTGGCTGGCCGCGTCGTCAAGACCACCAACCCGCTGGGCCTGGCGAATATCGCGAGCTACGACCTGGCAGGCCGCCAGATCCAGAGCCAGGACCTGGACGTCGACGGTTCGGTTCTGCGCACCAAGAAGACTGGCTACGACGCGGCAGGAAACGAGACCAGCCGGACGTCCGCGGAAGGCCACACCATCACCCGCGTCTTCGACGCAGCCAACCGGCAGGTCGAGCAGCGTGAGCCGGTCTCGCCCACCGAGCAGATCACCACGTCGTTCGGCTACGACGCGGCCGGTGCCCAGACCCGTTCCACCAGCGGCCGCGGCCACAGCACCTACACCACCTACAATAGTCTCGGCCTGCCGGAATCGGTGATCGAACCCGCCACCGCTGCCCACCCGAACCCTGCCGACCGGACTTGGACCCTCGGCTACGACGCAGTCGGCAACCCCGTGACCACCGTCGCTCCGGGAGGGGTCCGCGTCGAGCGCGTCTTCGACGAGCTGAACCGGCTGATCAAGCAGTCCGGCAGCGGCGCCGAGGCCACCACGGAGGACCTCACGTTCGGCTACGACCTGGCGGGCCGGCTGACCGCGGCGGGCGACCTGGGCTTCACCCTCAACGATCGCGGTCTGCTTCTGAAGACCACCGGTGCTGGCGGCGACCTCAACGCCTACGCCTACGACGCCAACAACCGGCTGGTCCAGCGCGTGGACACCACCGGGACATCCATATTCACCTGGGACGACGCCGACCGGCTGACCCAGTCGATGGATCCGGTCAGCGCCACTACGATCGGCTACGGCTACGATACGGCGTCCAGGCTGATCAACATGTCCTACGGCCAGTCGGGAGCGCGCCGCGCCTACACCTACGACGCCCTGAACCGGCTGACCAAGGATCAGCTCACCACCTCCGCGGGCGGTGCCATCGCGTCCGTAGAGTACGACTACGACCTGGACGACAACTTAATCACCAAGACAACGGCCGGCACGGCCAGCGCGGGGAAAAACACCTATTCCTACGACTGGTCCAACCGGCTCACCTCGTGGACCGCACCCGATGGCAACAAGACCGCTTACGAGTGGGACGCCGCGGGCAACCGCACCCGAGCCGGGAGCAAGACCTACACCTACGACGAACGCAACCGTCTCACCTCCGGAGACGGTCACACCTACACCTACACCGCACGCGGCACCCTGGCGGAAGACTCCAGCGGCATTGTCCGAATCACCAGATTCGACGCCTTCGACCGCCTCACCCAAGACAACGCCGTCACCTACGACTACGACTCGCTCGGGCGCGTCGAGACCCGCACCGAGAGCGGCCAGACCACCCGATTCGCCTACGACGGCCAATCCAACAACCTGGTCGCCATCACGGATGGCAACAACGTCAAGACCGCGTCCTACGGCCGCGACGCCCTCGGGCGCACACTGGGAATCAGCGACGGCGTCGGAGCCCAGCTCGCCTTCTGCGACCTGCGGGGCGACCTGATCGGTTCCTTCACCGCCGACGGGACGGCACTGGCCGACTCGGTGACCTACGACCCGTTCGGCGAGGTGGTGACCCGTACCGGCAACGCTCACGCGCTCGGCTACCAGGGCGCCTACACCGACCCCAGCACCGGGAAGACCAACATGGCCGCCCGCTGGTACCAGGCGGGTACGGGAAGCTTCGTCTCACGCGACACACTCACCCAGAACGCCGACCCCTCGGTCCAACTGAACCGGTACGCCTACGCCAACGCCAACCCGCTGACCAACATCGACCCCGATGGTCACAAGTCGGTGTCGAAGGTCATGAAGGCGGCGAAGGCGACCACCAAGAAGACGACCCCGCTCACGTTGAGCTCCTGCAAGAGCAAATTCGGTGCCAAGCCCTGTGCAGAGGTGAAGCAGGACCATCCCGAGTGCGTGGAGTACTACGGAACCAAGGGCTGTAAGAAGGTTGAGAACGTTTACCTCCAATGCCGTCAGAAGCAGACGCAAACGAAGTGCGAGCAGCAGGAGATCCGCGCCGAATGCGCCAGCGGCGCACGCCACCAGCCGTACGAGAGCACGACGTGCAAGTACACCGTCGCGGACTATACGGCCTGCCGCAAGAATAATCTGCGGGGTGAGTGCCGTGACGGGGCCTTCGTCTACGCCGGCTGCCTGGCGGGTGGTTATGGCAGGGACAAATGCGGTGAAGGCAGCGACATATACCAGAGTTGCCGGGCGGCGAATCGCTCCAACCGCTCCTGGTCCCGGGAGATGTGCAGCAACGAGGAGTTGATCCATCGAGACTGTCGAGTACGCAACGATAGCAAGACGTGCGAATACGTGGCGGGATCGTACGAGGACTGCCGGATGCGTAGCAAGCGCGGACACGATGGCTGCAAATTCCTCGCCGACAACTACTTCTCCTGCAGGTCCTCCAAGTCCTATGGCAAGCACGACGACTGGTTCTGCAGAGGTGTCCAGGAATCGCTGAGCTTCTGCGTGAAGGACACCAGTAACAGCATGAGCCGGTGCGCGGACGTGCCGAAGATATACATGGAGTGCGCCAAGAAGAATGGGCAGGCGGGATGCGTCTCCGAAGACGACAGGGGGGCCAGGGGCAGCACCTGTGACCCGGCCAAGGACATCACCGACGCGCTCACCTATTCCTGCGACATCTACCTCTCGACTCAGCAAGTCAATCTGCTCAACGTAGTGTTGGCCGGCGTGGGCACCGTCGCGGGACTCTGTGCGATGTCTGTCGCGCTCGCCCCGGTGTGCGGCTACGTCACCGCAGTCGTCGCCATCGCCGCCACCGCGATCAACGTCGCCAACAGCAAGGGGCGCGGAGTCGTCATCACCTATCAGTCGATCATGGGAAACGAATCGGTCACTGTGAAGTCGCAATGATGGAGAAGTCATGATGTCGGTCTGGCGCACGATCCTCCTGATCGGCTGCGTCCTGATGGCGCTGTCCGCGGTCATATCTTGGGCGGCGCTGCCCCAAGGAGCGCCGGGTGCTTTTCCGATCTTCCTGATCGGCGCGGTCTTGGCGGTCGTAGGCGCGTTCAGTCGGCTCATCGCCAGGAAGGACGGAGAGGGCGATCACGAGGGCGACGCGGACTGATCGATGCCTCGTGAAGCCCTGCATCATAAAACTGAGAAGCGCACAAGCTGGCAGCGGCGCTTGGTAGTCGCCTTGCTCTACTTATTATGGCGGCGGGATTGGAATGATGCGGTGACCCGTCCGCTTTTGGCAGGCTTGTTGGATCCTGGGCGCCACAATTTGAGTGATTGCTCAAATTGTGGAACCGGAGTTTTGGTGCGCCCTGCGAAGCCTGAGATCAGACGTGGTGACTGAATTGTGAGACCTGCAGCCGCCGTGCTCCGTGCGTGCTCGTACGCTCCGTCACGTGGCGTCAGGGCCGGGCACCGCCTGACACGCGATGTATGTAGAGTCGGCACGAACTACTATCAAACGGCACTGTGCGACACTAAAAGATCTTGCTTCTAATCCGATGGTCGCAGTGCGCGCAACTCCGATGTCTGTGCTTTCGAGACGAGTCGAGACGAAGCTTGATCTAGTCTTTACGTCCGATTGCGTTGGCAGCCAATACTTGATTTATCGAAAGCAGCGCGTTGCCAATGGTTTGCTGAACATGTACAGAATGCCTTGTCTCAAACTTCGGTAGGGCTCGCGCACTAATTCTGTGGACTTCGACTGCCTAATCCGACGGTCGCAGGTTCGAATCCTGCAGGGCGCGCTTTGATCATGTCCTGACCTGCAGTTATGCGGGATCGGATGCGTTCTAGAATTTTCGTCTAGCGGTTGCGTGCTCCGTGCGTGCTCGCGCGCACCAAACCCGCAAACACCATGATCAACATCAGCGCTCTGGAACTTGTAGCGCGTCAAACTCGCGCGTAGGGCTTGGCCTGGGGTTTCTCCAACGTAGCTATGCGGCTCGGCGGTACTCGTTGATCGCTCCTCCGAGTACTTCGTGGCGTTCGATCTGGCCCTCCATGGACACCACCGCCTGTTCGTTTTGATCGGGTGGTCGACTCTGCTGGTTAACTCGTTTCAGGCGGTCAGGGCTGGTTCGAGTCGGGCCAGGTGGCTGATGCGCTTCCGGTCCACGGGGGCCATTCCACCAGGCGTTCAGCCGGATGAGGTTGACGGCGATGGCGGAGACGACGTGTTGGAGGTGGACTTTCTTGATGCCGCGGTAGCGGGCGCGGCGCAGGCCGGTGACCGTGGCGGCTTGATGGATGGTGGCTTCGATGCCGCATCGGAGGGCGTATTGGTCGTGCCAGGCGGGGGTGGTCTGTTCGGCGCGGGCGGTGTCGAGGGTTTCCTGGATCGCGCGGGGGTGCAGGGTGAGGTGGCGGCCGCTGCGCTGGGCGCTGGTGCATAAGGCCCGGACGGGGCAGGGGCGGCAGGTGCTGAGCGGGAAGGCGGCCACGATCATCGGCTGTTCCTTTTGCCGGCAGGGTGTCCAGGAGGTGCTGGTCTGTCCTTGCGGGCAGGTGACCTGTCGATGCTCCCAGTCGATGGTGAAGGCGGTGCGGTCGTAGCCGTTGCGGGTGCGGGCCTGCACGGAGTTGTCGCTCCGCAATGGGGTGATCAGCGCCATCTGATGCAGCTCACGGGCTTGGACGATCAGTTCGGCGGAGGAGTAGCCGGCATCCAGGTAGTGCTCGGCGGGCAGGAGACCGCGCCGGGCCAGGTGCTGGTGAATGACCTCGGTCATCGCCGTGTCGGGCACGGTGGCGTCGGTGGTCGCGACGTTCGTGATCAGATTCGGCAGCCTCGTGTCGGAGCCGGTGACGAGGTCGGTGCCGCCGGCCTCGGCGACGATGTCGTGGGTGTCGGCGCTGCGGTGACAGGTTTCGCTGATGTGCACCTTGTAGCCGTTCCACATCAGCTCGCTGCCGTTGGCCGCCCAGCGGGTGTCGAGGTCGTATGGGGAGGCCAGCCGGTATCTGCCCGGCGGCAGGCCCTCGCCACCCTGGTTGAGGTCCTGCCGCCGTTTGATCACCTGCCGTCCCCGCCGGTCGGTGCTGCGGACATAGTGCTGGATCAGCATGATGCGCAGCGTGTCGACGGCCGGTAGGTGGCGCAGCCAGGCCGGGGAGAACGGCGCATACACGGCTTCGAGCAGGGCATATCCGTCAGCCCCGTAGACCCGCGCGAGTTCTTCCTGTTTGGACTTGGAGGTGGGCATCCGCCAGGAATCAGCCCGCAGTTCATAGCGGTCGGCCCAGCCGGGCACTTCCAGCACCTGCCGCACCCAGCCGGGTGCGGCCACCGCCAGCGCTTCCAATGCCGCCCGCACGCATTCCCCGGCCAACTCCACCCGGTTCACATCCCGCACCGCGGAGATCACGTGTGTGGAGTCGGTGCGCTGCTTGCCGCCCGCCGCCAGCAACCCTCGCTCCTGTAACGCCGACAAAAGCAGATCCAGCGGCTTGTCCTCCAGCTCGTGAGCGATCACCCGCGAGCGGAATTCACTCAGCACGCTGGCGTCGAAGCCCGGGTCGTCCAGGCTCAGGCCGAGCGCGTACTTCCAGGTCAGGTCAGTGGCAACGGCCTCGGCGGCCTGCCGGTCAGTGAGGTTGTCCACCCGCTGAAACACCGTGATCAACGCCAGCCGACCCGGTGACCAGCCCGGCCTGCCCTCCTTGCCGAAGGCGCCCGCGAACGCCGCATCGGCGAACACCTCGCCGAGCTCATCACGCACCCGCACCGGTAACGGCACCTGCCGCTTGCCCCGGTAGATGGCCCGGATCGCCGCGGCGACCTCGGGCGCTGGCTCCGGCCACGGCATCGGCTGCATCGACACGGCCACCTCTATCCATCCCGCAGCCAGGACAAATGCGACGGCTGCTCCCACGGGCGTGATCAAGGGCAGAAGCCATCAGATCACGAACCAGCCGACACCGCGGGAGTTAACCAGCAGAGTCCAGCAGGACGGGCGTGTCGTCACCAGCGGTGGTCCTGGTGATAGATTACCTTGCCGTTCGCACGGTGACGCGCGGACGCTGCAGCACTTGTACACCTTGCTACCTGATGCGAACGAAGGAGTAGTACGCCAGGGACAGCACCGCGAAGGCGACGAAGAAGGACAGCATCTCCCACACCGCCGGCCAGTTGAACTCCATGACCTTTTCGGACTCCTCGCCGTACACGATGTGGACGAAGGCGAGCAGCGCCGCTAGGACGGTCGCCCCCCACAGCGGCCAGCTCCACCGGCTGAGCTTGTACCCGTCGAGGAACGGCAGCGGGATCAGCCCGAACAGCACGCTCTGCACGCCCATCACGAAGACCGTGGCGAAGACGGCGTCAGCCAGGAGCGTCGTCGGATCGGCACTCGCTCGCAGTGCCTCGTCGTGCGACGGGATCCAGGCGAGCCAGGCCACCAGGCTAAGCAGCAGCGTGGCGACCGCGGCCACAAGGACGGCGCGTGCGCGGACCTTGTCATCACCCCGCTCAACCGCCGTCTTGCCGTCCGGCAGAAAGACGAAGACCGTGATCAGCCCGTATACGTAGCCGGGGTGGAGATCCAGCCACCGCGACGCGAGCGCGCACACGGCGGCGACGGCCAGGCCACCCGGAAGCACCCGGAACGAACCGGGCTCGCCGGTCAGCCAGCGCGTACACACCTCGTTCACGACGGTGAACGTCAGCGTGGTCGCCGCGAACGCGATGAGGAACGCCAGAGCGGTCCGGCCGGTCCGGTCATCCGGCGGCGCGACCAGTGTGAGGAGCCCGGCCCCGGCGGCGCAGGAGGCGGCGAACTGCACGACGACCGGAATCTTGCCCAGGGAGTCCCGCAGGCGGCGGAGCTTCCGGGAGCGGGTGCCGACGCCCCTGCTGTTCTCGTAGGCCTTGTTGAAGATCTCCGCGGGGAAGCCGAGCAGGAGCATGATGATCGCGCCGATCACCAAGGATCCGACGATGTGGTCGATCCGTGTCGAGACCTCGCCCGGGCCCCTGATCGAGGCCGCGAGTTCGGACCTGACCCAGACCTCGGGGATGGTGTAGGCGGCGGAGGCCGTGGCCAGGCCGGCGCAGACCAGTTCGACCGTGTAGGTGCCGTGACCCCTATCGGGAACAGTGAACTCGCCTCCCGCGGGCACGGTCCCGAGAGCCTTCAAGGGTCGGGTCTCCTTGTCGAAGTGCAGGCTCGGGGAGATGCACGGGGCCGGGAACCCGTGGCCGATCGCGGTCACCCGGGAACCCGGCGGGCCCTTGCCGCGGACCAGTTCCAGGGTGGCCTCGGTGGTCGGCAGGATGTCGAACTGTTCGTGACTGATCAGTTCTGGGTTGTCCGGGCAGCGGGCCACCACGTCATGGCGGCCGTCGGCCAGGTCTGATGGGACCGTCGTCTCGATGGTGAAGGCGCCGTCGACCGGCATCACCTTCGTGGGGGTGCGGTCCGACCAGGCGAGGTCCACCTGGGGGCAGGCGAAGTCGGTGCCTTCTACGCGCACCCGGTCGCCGCGCTCACCATGGCCGACGTGGAGCCGGAGCGTGGGGATCTCCGGGCGAGGGGACCAGGTTGGCTCGGGTGAGTGGCCCGAGTCAGGCGGGGGGCTCGGATCAGGTGAGGGGGTCGGGCGGGGCGAGTGGGCTGTCGGCCTGTCAGCGACCTCGACGCTGAGCTGGGTCCGTCCGGTACGCAGCCCGTCCGCCGAACAGGCCACCTCAATCGTGCGTACCCCCGGCTTCGCATCCCACGCCACCACGAGCCGCGCCGAGAACCTCCCATCACCCCCGACCGCCCGGGTGAGAACCTCCGCTCCCCACATGAACACCACGTCGCCACCCGCCCCTGCCCGGTCACCGCAGTCGTAGCCGGTGCCGGTCAGATCAACCTGCGCACCGGCCATGGCCCGGCCCGGGTGTACGGCAAGCCGAGGCTCGCGGGGCACGACGTCGAAGTCCGCGGTCAGCCGCTCCCGCCCGCAGTCCATGACGATCTGGCGCCGGCCGAAACGGGAATCGGCAGGCACCGCCACACTGGTAGAGAAGATCCCGCCGGCCACGGTGACCGGCTGTTTCGCCTGCTCGCCGTCCCAGGAGAGGCTGCCTGCCGTACAGTTGAGGCCGGTTCCGTTCACGGTCACCCGGCTGCCTGCCGTACCGGTCGAGGGGGTCCGGGCCAGGGCCGGACGGCTCGGGATCGTGAAGGTGGTGGTCACCACCTCCTTTTTTCTGGCGTCGCAGAACGCCTCGATCCGGTGCTCCCCAGGCTTCAGGTCGGCGGGCAGCGGCAGCGTGTCGGTGAAGGCGCCGTCGGAGGCCACCGATGTGGAGCGCACGACGGTTCCGTCGACGGCGAAGCGCAGCGGCCCGGCGCGCTGTCCGGCCTCGGAGCCGCAGGAGAAGCCCTTTCCCGCGATCCGGAGCTCCGAGCCCGCGGCGATCTGGGAGACGAGGTCGAGGCCAGGGACGTTGATCGGAATCCGCGCGACCGACCCTTTCAGCTCGGGGCAGCCGACGAACACCTCGATCTCGCCGGGACCGGCCTGGACCTTCGGCACCTGGATCGTGACGGTCACCCGGCCGTCCTCACCCGCCTTGTCCTGGGCCTTCTGGCCCGCCCATGAGAGGGTCACCATGGGCGGCGGGGTCAAGGAGTCCATGCAGACGAACCCGGATCCGCTGACGGTGACGGAGGAGCCGGGAGCCGCCATGACCGCGTCCGTGCCGACGTCGATCAGGGTGAAGATACGCTCACCGCTAATGGCTCGCTTCTCGCACCTGATCGTGACCCGGTGCTTGCCCGGGCTGCCCTGCGGCGCGGCAAAGGTCACGGAGGACCTCGACTCGGCTGAGAACGACAGGTATGTCACCGAGCTGTTCTCCTGCCACGTCGCCGTGTAGGTGGTGTCGCAGGCGCCCGCCACCGTGGCGGTCACCTGGGTGCCCGCCACACCCCAGCTCGGACTGAGGTTGACCTCCGTCGCCGGGAAGGCGACCGCTGACATCGCGGCGAGAACGATCCCTATCCAGCCTCGCATGCCGACTCCTCCCCAAACGGCGCTTCGCAGGAGAGGAGGGTGGGAGGAGCCGCCAAATACCGATGTATCGGGAGACCTGCCCGCTGCTCCTCCTCAGTAGCCACAAACAGGAGGAGGGGACGGAGATGGATGTCGCGGACGTGGTTCTGGAAGGCGGCGGGGTCAAGGGGCTCGCGCTGGTCGGAGCGCTCCAGGCGCTGCACGACCACGGCTACCGTTTCGGCTCGGAGGGACGGGTCGCCGGCACCTCGGCCGGCGCGATCGTGGGGTCGCTGCTGGCCGCCGGGATGCCCGTGCCGGAGGCGGTCGATTTGATGCGGAAGACCGATCTGCGGCGCTTCCAGGACGACCCGCCGTTCGGCCCGATCGGGAAGGGCGCAGGGCTGCTGTTCCGGCTCAGCCTGCACTCCGGGGACGAGCTGCACAGGTGGATCGAGGGGAGCCTCGCCGAGAGGAACGTGCGGACATTCCGCGACCTGCGGCTCAACGACCCCAAGAGCGACCTGGCTGACGATCATGCCTACAAGCTCGTGGTCATCGTGTCGGACGTGACGAGCGGGCGCATGATCCGGCTGCCCTGGGACTACCGGCGCTATGGGCTGGCCCCGGACGAGCAGCCGGTCGCCGACGCGGTGCGCGCCTCGGCGGCGATCCCCTTCTTCTTCCGCCCAGTCGAGGTGCCCATCGAGGGGCAACCGCCCGTGGTGTTCACCGACGGCGGAATGTTGTCCAACTACCCGATCACCATTTTCGACCGGAAGGACGGCAAGAAGCCGCGCTGGCCCACCTTCGGGATCCGGCTGTCCTCGCCGCCCAACGGCACCAGCCTGATCACCGGACGCAAGTCCATCGCCGGGCCGATCAGCCTGCTCAAGGCCCTCGTCGACACCACGGTCAGCGCGCATGACCGGATGATCGTCGACGAACCCGCGATCCAGGCGCGGACGATCTTCGCCGATCCCGGCGATATTAGAGCCACCGATTTCGACCTGCCGCGCGACGCCCAGGACCGGCTCTTCGAGAGCGGCCGCCGGGCCGGCAACGCGTTCCTGAACGAGTGGGACTTCGAGGAGTACCTCGCAAGCTACCGCCAGCCGGTCTCAGCCTGACCCGAGCGCAAGGAAGGACCAGCCCGTGGCCAGGGCGACCGGATCCGAACCCGCGGCGAGCCGCGCGTCACGCAGGGCGGCGGGCAGGCTCGAACCGGCACGCAGCCGACGGTGCAAAGCGACCATCAAGGGCACCGCGGCCAGGTCGTTGACCGGGACCACACTGGCGACGATCCCGGCGGTGCCGAGCTGGATCAGGGAGGCGGCCAGGCCCAGCAGTTCGTCGGAGCCGATCGCGGCGACCTGGCCGGAGTCGCAGCTCGACAGGATGACCTGGCGGGGTGCCCGGTGCAGCCGTTCCAGGTCGTAGACCATCAGCGGGCCGTCGTCGAGGCGTAACGCGGAGAACTGTGGGCTGTCGTCGCGGAAGGTCCCGTGCGCCGCGATGTGCACCAGGTCCGCCCCGTCCATGGCCGCGAGCACACGGGCCGCGGTCGCGGTTCCGTCGCCGAGCACGACCGCAGGCGACACGCTCGCGTAGTCGGCGGCGATCCGCAGCACCTCCTCCCCGTGGGAGGCCAGGCCCGGGCCGTGGACCAGGACGACGCCCTGTCCATGGGGCACCAGGCCCAGGTCGCTCGCCGGCATGACGCCCTCTCCGCCCTCGGTGGAGTCCCGCGCACGCAGCCAGGACGCCGCCGAGGGCGCCACGCTCATGACCCGGTCCCGCAGGGCGGGCAGCAGTGCCCAGGGCGCGGCGTGCAACCGTCCGGGCGGGACGACGATCACATCACGGTCGCCGAGGTGGGCGAGCGCCTCCCCGAGCAGCGTGCGTTCCAGCACCAGAGAGCCGGTCTCCACCTGCTTGAGGATCTCCTCGGGAGCCAGCCTGGAGCGCCCGTGCGCCAGCCGGGAGAGCCCGAACCGGACGCTGTGGATCTGCGTCACCGCCCGGTCGAGCCGGCCGGCGGGAAAGCGCCGCACCAGGCCGGAGCCGCAGAGCAGCACGTGCAGCTCACCGTCCACGTCGGCCAGTTCGAGGAGGATGTCGTCGCCCAGTCTGGCCAGCAGGGCGGGTACGTCGAAGTCGGCAGGGGCCGGCGTGCCGGAGGCTCGGGTGCGCAGCGCTCTGGCCCTGGCCGCCCGCTCCAGCCGGAGCTGCTCGGCCTGGAGCGCCCCGGTCGGCAGCCCCTGGGCACGCACGTCGACAAGCCTGCTGGAGATCATCCGCACTGCGGCCAGGTCCGCCTGGAGCTCTTCGTCGTCGGGCGGCCGCGCCGAATGGATCGACAGGGCGCCAGCGCGCCATCGCTCGCACCAGGTCAGCAGCAGGCGTGGCCGATCGAGCCGCAACGCGTGCCGCTGGCCCAGCCCGGCGAGCTGGGCGCCGAGGGTGGTGGCCTGCGCCCGCAGTTCCGACGAGCCGAGTGTCTCCCGGTGCTCGTCGATCACCTCCAGGCCGCGCCTGCACGCCCGCATGAGGCGCCGTGTGTTGCCGGCCGCCTCCGCCAGCAGCGCCTCCGCCAGCCAGCCCACCGTACGGGTCTGAGCCGGACCGCTCCACCGCGCCCGGGCGGCCGCGCTCAGGTACTGCTCCGCCACTGCCGCCCGGCCGAGAGCCAGCGCCAGGCGGCCCGCCACCAGGCGGCCGAGGGGCAGATCGGAAGACGACAGGTCGGCCAGCTCGGCGGCGCATTGGACCGCGGTCGCCAGGAGAGCGGCGGTGGGTGGCCCCGCAGCGAGCTCCGCTCGCACCAGGACGAGCCGGGCATGGCTCTGCCACCAGCGCCTGCGCTGGTTCCCGAAGAGCCCGATCGCCGTGGCGGCGCGGTCGAGGGCCACCTGTGGACGTCCCGCCGCCAGCGCGCAGTCGGCGGCCAGCAGCGTCAGCTCGGCCAGCTTCGAGGGCTGCCCATGGACCCGTTCCAGCCGTTCGATCGCGGAGTCCGCCTCGATGAACGCCTCCTGCGCCAGGCCCGCCGCCAGCAGCGCGCGGCACCTGTGCGCGCTCAGGCTCGGATCCGACACCCCGAGCCGCTCGAAGCGTTCCGCCGCGGCGTCGAAGCAGGCCAGGGCGGTGGGCAGGTCGCCGATGTGCAGGGCCAGAACGCCCCGGTGCGCTACGGCGTCCGCCGATTCGAGCTCCTGCCCGGTGGCGCGAAACATCTCCTCCGTCTGTCCAAGGTCGGCCGCTGCCTGCCGTACCGACCCCAGGGCGAGATGGCAGAAGGCGCGCTCGGTGAGGGCCCTGGCCTCCCACATCCGGTCACCGGCCAGCCGCAGCACGGCGATGGCGCCGTTGAGGTCGGCCAGCGCCTCCCGATAGTGGCCCAGCACCACGAGAACGCCGCCGCGTCGCAACTGGATCCGGCCCCGCAGCCGACCAGCGGAGTTCAGGACGGCCAGGTCGAGCGCCTTTCTTCCCGCTGTCGTACGGCCGGCGAAAACGAGTGCGACCCCGAGGGTGGCCAGGACGTCGGCCTCGCGGTCGGCCGAGCGTGACAGCCGGGCCAGCCGCCGGGCCGTGCGCAGCTCGTCCACGGCCGCGTCGATGTCACCGAACTCGCGCAGAACGATCCCGATGGCCTGCCGGGCCACCGACGCCTCGAACGGGGGCGGATCCCGGCCGAGGAGCTGTCGCGCCTGTTCGAGGGCCTGGTGGGGGCGGGACAACGCCAAAGGGAGGAGGTCGGCTGTTCCGTTCCACACCGGGTCGGCCATATCCCGACATTCCATGATCGGCGTAGCGTTCGCAAGCCCCGCGCCGATGTAGATGACACCGGCCCACGAAGGGGGAGCATCGATGGATTCGGTGTTCGAGGCGCAGTTCCGTCGGATCCAGGGCTCCTTCGGCCGGGACGGCGTCGAGCTCGAGGTGGCTCACAGACCCAACGGTGACGTGGACTACGTCTACCAGGCCCGCCGACTGCTGACCCTCGACCGGGGGAACAACGTCCGCACGATCCTGCGGGCACTGCCCGGAGCCCGGGTGGCGGATGACGAGCCGTCCCCCGGCGACCTGGTCGTCATCGCGCTCGACGACTACGAGCGCGACTCCCTGACCGTGCCCGAGGTGCTCGCCATCCTCAAAGAGAAGCACGGCCGCCGACGTGACGGCTTACCCCTTGCCTCGCCCAACCACCTGACGCACATCACCCGCCTCTGTCCGGGCACCGAGCCGGAGCGTCCGGGCGGGACTCCGCATACGCCGTGGCCGCCGCAACGCGCGCAGGCGGCCGGCACGAACAGCGTTCTGCTCGGCATCGTGGACACCGGGCTCCTGGACGGCCCACTGCCACCCTGGCTGAGCGGGGTCAACGGTGACCTCGACGCCCTCGGTCCGATCCTGCCCAACGGCCGGCCGCGGATCCTGAAGTACAAGGGACACGGGACCTTCGCCGCCGGGGTGGCTCGGTGTACGGCGCCCGGCGCGGACATCTACGTCACCGATCACTACTCGGCCTCCGGCGCGAAACTGGAGAACGTGATCGTCGACAACCTCACGCAGTTGGTCCAGCAGCGGTCGCCTGCGGTGATCAATCTCTCGGCGGGGTTCAACACCGCCGACGACGAACCCTCGATCGGCTTCGAGGGCTTCCACCGGGACCATCCGCTCCAGCTCGTGGTCGCGGCGGCCGGAAACGACAGTCTGAGCCGCAAGTTCTATCCCGCGGCCTCCCCGTGGACCATCAGCGTCGGCGCGCTCGGGCCCGATCAGCAGCACCGGGCCTGGTTCAGCAACTACGGCCCCTGGGTGGACGTCTACGCCCTGGGCGAGGGCATGATCAACGCCTTCGCGACCGGCGACTACTACTATGACGAGCCGCCGAAGACGCCCGCCATCCAGACCTTCGACGGAATGGCCAGATGGGACGGGACGTCCTTCGCCGCGCCCCTGGTCGCCGGCATGATCGCCGACTTCCTGTCCGCGAACGACGTCACCCCCGCCGACGCCGCCCAGGCCGTCCTCGACCAGGCGACGATCCTGGCGGGAGAGAGGATGCTCCTGGTCTAGCGGTCGGTGACGAGGGTCGCCTCGCCGTTCTCGTCGATCAGCCGCTGCAGCGTCGTGTACGGCATCCACACCAGCGGGTAGTCGAGCCCCCAGGAGTTGACCAGCCGCACGGCTTGGAGCCGGTCCGAGGCCCGGTAGACGCAGATCGCGTGCCCGCCGCGGACCCGGCCCAGGTCGCCGCGGCCGATCCAGGGCCCCTCCTTGCCCTGCTCCCGAGGCGTGTCGAAGTCGGCGTACCAGTTGCAGCCCAGCACGACCGGCGTGCCGTATGCGATGGACGTGCGGATCTCGTCGACCGTGGAAGCCCAGCGGTTGGCCGCGATGCCGTCGGTGAGCGCGGCCTCCTTGCGCCGCCCGCGGAAGAGGCGGCAGTGCCCCTGCTCGCGCAGGACGTCCATGGCCGCCCGCACCGACGTGCCCTGGTTGTCGCCGGGATTGGTGTCCGGCCACTCGTCGATCTCCTTGGCCCGGTCCCAGAGCCAGCGGGCGTCGTAGAGCGGGCGGTTGAGTATCGACATGGCCCACGAGGAGGAGAACCCGACGCAGGCGCCCTCCCTCTGCTGGTCGTACTGCCGGCGGAAGTCGGGCAGCGGCAGGGCGCGCTCCACGTCCGGCACGGTCTGCGGCGCCACGGAGGCGTAGGGGTAGCGCTCGACGTGCCGCCAGTCCTGGGGGACACGCCTGCCGAGCGGGCGCTCACCGTTGTTCATCGTCGGTCCTTTCGGTGGTGGGGAGGGGGATGGTCAGGTGTTCGCGGGCCAGGCGCTGCCAGGAGCACACCGCCTCGGCGGTGATCTCCTGACCCAGTCGCAGACTCAGCGCGGCGGCGAGCGCCGCGGTCTCGGGGTGGTAGGCGAACGCGCGCACGCTGGTGACGCCGAGCGCGACCAGCGCCTCACGCACGGGCCTGAGCAGCACGCTCAGCGCGAGCAGCGCAACCTTGTCGAGGAGCGCGGCCAGGTCCACTCGCAGATCGAGCGCGGAGAGCGCTGCGGCTCCCGCCGGTGTGGCGGCCAGCCGGGCCAGGTCCTCGACCGAGTAGACGCGCAACGCGTTCAACCTGGTGATCGCGTCGGCGCTCAGCTCGGTGAGCGTGGTGAGCGGCTGGTCCAGCTGGTCGGCCGGTGGCAGGTGAGCGCCGAGGACCGGGCGCACCCGCATCCTGATGCGGCCGAGCTGCTCGTCCGCCGGCGCGCGGTCGACCACCTTGGCCCGCACCTGCCCGAGCCGGTCGAGCTGCACCGCGACCGGGACGCTGAGGTCGAGCTCGTCCACGACGTAGGCGCCCATGGTGCTCGGGTAACGGGCGAGCTCGCCCTGCATCCGGTTGACGGCGGTGGCGATGGTCTCACCGAGCTCGTGCAGCACGACCTCGCCGTCGGCACTGGGGACGCCGGCGATCTGCAGCAGGACCGAACCCGTGCCGGCCTCGTCCCAGGACACCTTCTCGGTGATCGTGGCGATGAGGGCGTCGGCGGCGTAGACCCGGAAGAACAGCTCAGGGCGGATGACGGCGGGCAGTGCCAGGTCGAAGGCGCCGTCCAGCGCGGTGTAGGCGGCGGCGCCGAGCAGGCCGCCGTGCCGGGGAACCTGGTCCCATGCCTCGACCCGCAGCCCGGCCACCCCCGACCAGGTGACCTGGTCGACCAGGCGGCCCAGGACACGGTAGAGGAGCGGGGCGGACGCCGGCAGGTCCACCTCGCAGAAGACCGACGCCAGATCCGCCCGCCAGGCCGACTGCGGGATCCGCTGCTCGGCGACACGGACCCGGTCGTGGTAGAGCCGCAGCCCGAGCTCCGGAGGCCCGCCCGAGCTCGCGGGCGGCACGGCGACGGACAGCCGCCCGTCGCCGTCGGTGGTGGCCTGCTTGAGCATCGTGTCGAAGGCGGCGTTCCACACCTCGGCTCGCAGCCCCGGCACTGGAGCGCGGCTGCTCCGGTCGAAGACCTGCACGTCGAGCCGGTAGGTGAGCGGGCGGTCGGGAGGCACGTCCAGCACCAGGTCGACCCCGCGCAGCAACCGCCCGACCCAGGCGGCCTTCCAGTCCACGGCCGCGATCCGCTCGTCCCGTGACCAGACGGCGAACGTCGGCTCAGGCAGCAGGTCGACCAGATGCGGGAAGGCGAGTGTGAAGTCGCCCGTGTCACCTGTGGTGGCGCTGCCGACCGGGTTGGCCCAGCGGCCCGACCGGTCGAGGAGTTCGACCCGCAGCCGGGGCAGGCCGGAGCCGTCTGCTTGCCTGGACACCCGGCCGGTGACCTGGCAGGTCGCGGCCTCGGCGAAGGTCGCGTCGGACTCCGGGTCGTCGGCGGTGATCTGCCATCCGCCCACCCGGTGACCCCCGTTGTCCAGCCAGAGCCGCAGCTCGGTGGCCGCGTTGGCCGCCACGGTCAGGGTGAACCAGCCGCCGCGGGCCGTCGTGGTCCGCTGCCTGTCGGAGGCGGTCAGGGTGAGTCCCGCCTCGGCCGGGTGGCCGTCGATCAGCGCCCGTCCGAAAGCCGGCCGGGTGTCACCGTTCGGCGGGTCGAGCCAGACGACCGTCCGACTGCGCCGGATCGGCTCGGACGGGACCGCGAGCTGGACCACCGAGGCCAGGGCGCGCTGGTCTAGGTCCTCGGCGCCCTTGCCCCGGTAGGTCCTGAGCACGACGTCGCCCCGGTCCACCGGCAGGTCGAGTTCGAAGCGGCCGCCGTCGCCTGAGCGGGTGACCGCCAGCGGCTCACCCCTGCCGGGCCGCTCGCCGACCTTCCAGACGCTGACGACCGCCTCGACCACCCCGGACCGGTCAGCGCGGTTGAGCACGGTGCCGTTCACTCGTGATCCTCCTGTTCGGCACGGTCCTGCACAGTGCCGTCAAGGTCGTCCTCCTGTTCGGCCGGCAGGTAGGTCAGCCGGACGGTGAGCAGCGCGTCGCCGTTGGGCGATGAGGCCTCCAGGGAGGAGCCACGCATCCGCATGGCCAACGGCAGGCGGATCCCCACCGAGGACCAGGCGAACACGGTCGGCGGCATCCCCGTCTCGCTGAAGGCGTCCAGGCTGTCGCGCCCCCGCTCGTCCAGTTCCAGTTGGGCGTCGACGATCCCACCGCCCCACGTGGCCAGCAGTTTGGTCAGTGCCACGCTCATGACCTCACCCCGGCTTCGGGATCTCGAGGTGGTAGGCGGGATCGTCGGGTGGCAGGAGGAAGCGCCTGACCCGGGCATCGGCCTTCACCGCCCGCTCGAAGGCCGCCCGGTCCTTGACCGAACTCGGGGCGACATCGAGTACGGCCAGCGTCCGCGGATCGGCCGTGTGCAATGACACGTTCCTGGGGCCGACGTCGACGACCTTCCGCATCATGTCGGCCTTGATCCGCTCGGGATCGTTCCCGGCCGTCTTCGAAGCGATGTAGACGTCGATGATCTGGTCGCCGTACTTGCCGTAAAGGTTCTTCTGGGCCGCGGCGCCGTACCGCTCGCAGTTGTCGTACATCACCCTGGCCTGGTCGGCGGGGGTGCGTTGAGTGCTGGTGACCAGAGCCTCCTGCAAGGCGGCCGATCGCAGCACGTCGGTGAGCACGGCGATCGCGTAGTCGGGCACCACCTCGCGGTTGGCCCGCTCGGCCCAGCGGATGACGGGCTCCTTGGCGGGGCTCCGCTTGACCGGTGGAGCACTTCCGCCGAGCAGCGTGTCGAAGCAGACCGATGGCCGGGTGGAGTGCCCCGCGAGCACGTCGACCGCGTCGTTGAAGAAGCGGACGAAGCGGTCGACGTGGGCGCCCGTCCCGATCGGATACTGCCGCAGTCTCCAGCGGTTGCCCTCGCTCCCTTGGTATCGCAGCCGCCCCGCGTTGTAGGCGGCGGCGACCAGCGGCGGGTCCAGCGAGGTCTCCCTGGCCTGCTTGGCCATGTAGGCGGTGCCCGCCGTGATCGAATTGCCCGGGACGAGCAGCCAGGCCCGGTCGAGGCTGAGCTGGAGCGTCTCCCGGGCCGTGGAGATCAGCGTCTGGGTCAGTCCGGCGCTCACCCGGTGCGGCGTCGCATCGTCGGAGGTGAAACCGGGCTCCTCCCTGACCGCGTCGGGGTTGCCGGCCGACTCGGTGCAGATGCAGGCCACGATCAGCTCGGCCGGGACCCCGTACGCCTTCGCGGCGAGATTGATCTGCCGGGCGTAGGCCTCCCAGACACGGGTGACCGTGACCGGCCGGCCCTTCGTCCGTTCGACGCCGGTGCCGCTGATCTCCACGCCGGAGCGGGTCAGGCGCCAGGTGACGCTGTCCTGGTAGCCGTGGAATTCGGTGAGCGCGGACATCGGCTCCTCCTAGACCGTGATCCCGGCCGACTGGGTGACCAGCCCGAAACTGACCCGGAGCACGGCCTGCATCGGCTGGTCCTGGCCGGGTGTGACGACCTTCCTGGTGATCTCGATGCTCATCTCGCCCTGGGCGTTGGTCTTGCCGGTGCTGGTGTAGTTGAGCGTCGGTTCGCTCAGGTTGACCGACAGGTTCCGCTCGCCGTGCGGGTTGCCGTCGGTCTTCCTGAGCAGGGCGGTGACCGTGGCCTTGTGGGCGATGACCGGCTTGGTCTCGTCGCCGTCCTGGTGAACGTCGACGCGCGCGCCGACCTGGAGTTCGAGCCGCGGGCCCTTCTGCAGCACGAACGGCCTGGGCAGTTGCACGTCGCCGCGCGGTTCGAGGGTGGCCTCCATGTGCAGCTTGCCCGCGGCGACATCCTGGCTGTAGGAGGCGTCCACGCCACTGCTGGTGTTGCTGTAGGAGGTGCTCGCGGAGGCGTTCATCCCGCCGCCGAAGATGCCGAAGCCGCCGCTGACCGAGCCGCCAGCGCGGAACGCACGCTGCTGGACGTTGATGCCGCTGCGGGAATTGAACTCCTGCACGTTGGCGTCGGCCTCCAGGTAGACGCGCGACCACTGGTAGGCCGTCGGCATCAGGTAGTTGATCAGGGGAAGCTTCTGCATGTGGATCTCGCCCACGTCCATCAGGCCGTCGTCGTCCTTGATCTGCTGCTCAAAGACGGCGATGACGTCGATCTGGGTCTCCGAGAGGGCTTTGGCCGTCTCCCGGAGGTTCTTGTCCAGTTCCGACTGCGCGGCGGCGACGGCGAGCCCGACGCTCTTCACGAACTCGCCGAAGGCGACGCCGTTTCCGGCCAGTTCGTCCGCCACGTTGGAATCGGCAGCGGACTCGCCCACGGACAGGGGTCGCTCCGCGGCGGCCTCCGCGACACCGAGGTCGCGGATCGTCTCCATCGTGGCGGCGACCTCGGCGGGTGTCGCCCCCTGGTCGGGCAGGGTCAGGCCGGCTTCGGCTGCAGCAGGCTCAGCCGCGGTGGTCTGCTTCTTCCGGGGCGACGGCTTGTCTGTCATGGTTCTTCAACCTCCTGGTGACCTGTCGCTTTCGACTGGGAGGAGCACGAGGTGAGAGCGCTGATACCTGGCGTCCGGAACTTTCCTGACCTGTCCGGTTGCGGTCGCTCTGCTTCCATCCAGTGGCGGTGCCGTACCAGAATGTGGGAGTGAGCGAGGATCTCTCGGTCGTGGCCTTGGTTCATCGGGTGTGCTCTGGCGACCAGGACGCCTGGGACACGCTCGTCGAGCGCTACTCGCCGCTGGTATGGGCCATCTGCCTGCGGCACGGGCTGGCCCAGCCGGAGGCCGAGGACGTGGTGCAGACGGTGTGGCTGGCTCTGGTCGAGCAGGTTCACCTGCTCCGCGAGCCCGCCGCGCTTCCCGGTTGGCTGGTCACCGCGACCAGGCGCGAATGCGCCAGGAGTCTCGAGCTGGCCAGGCCGTACGCCTTCCGCGTCCCCGTGACGCAGCCGTCGGCCGTCGCCGCGCTGGAACTGGCCGAGCGCAACGCCGCCCTGCTCGCCGGGTTCCGCGGGCTCGACTCGCGCTGCCGGCAGTTGCTGTCGCTGCTCGTTCAGGATCCGCCGATGCCGTACTCCGAAATCAGCGAGAAACTTGACATGCCGGTCGGCGCGATCGGGCCGACCCGCGCCCGGTGCCTGGCCAAGCTGCGCCGGTGTCCCGAGATCGTCGCCCTGGTGGAGAAGGGGGATTGACGGTGTCCGCTGATTGGTGGGAGGACGACGACCACCTGCTGGCCGCGCTCCGTGAGGCGGAGCAGGCGGTGAGCGCGGTGCCCGCCGAGGCCGTCGAGGCCGCGAAGGCCGTGTTCTCCTGGCACGACGCCGACGCCGAGCTCGCCCTGCTGGTCTATGACTCGGCCTTGGACGACCAGCTCCTGGCGACGGTGAGGGGAGGGCGCCGAGTGCTGATCTTCGAGCTGCGGGATCAGACGCTGGAGGTCGAGGTGGGTCCCGACGCGCTCCTCGGCCAGTTCCAGCCGCCACGATACGGGACGGTCGTGAAGCGGCAGCGCGACGGCGAGCAGGTCAGCTCTACCGTCGACAGCACCGGATGCTTCGTCATCCAGCCCGCCCCTTCGGGCGGCTTCTGTCTGAGCTGGTCCTACGAAGGCCGCTCCGTGCGCACCGGCTGGCTGCGCTAGATCGACACCCAGCTGGTGCATACCTTGAGCCCGCTCACGGTGTACACGAGCAGGTGAAAGGCGCCGCGCGGCGTCGGACGGACGGTGAACCCGCCCACCTCGTCGGCCGTCACCTCCCGCACGGCGCCCGTGAGCGTGCGCACTTCGATCCGCGCCGCCTGCTCGGGCACGAGCTGGCCGATGAGCGCGTCGTCGACCGATTCGAGTTCGATGAGCAGCTGGGCCGATTGGAAGGTCAAGGTGGACAATGACGCCGGCTCCGCCCTGGACAAAGCGGAGCCGATCAGCTCATCGGACTCGAGCACGAGCCGCGCGACCTCGGCGTCGAACGCCCGCCAGCCGAAGACGGCCTTGCCCGCCTCGACGACGTCGGGCGGAACCTGCCGCTTCGCGCTGAGCGCTGCCGTTAGCTCGGCCAGCAGTTGCTCATCGGCCCTCCCCTCAGAACTGTCCCGCATCGCCGTTTCCCTCCAAGATGCGGCGGAGCTTGACCAAGCAGCGGGCACGTGTCGGCCCGATTCCGCCGATGGGCATGCCGAGCCGCTCGCTGATCTCCGTGTACGGCAGAGCCTCCTCTCGTAGGCTCAGCTCAAGTAGACATCGGCAACGCTGCGACAGTTGCGCGAGGGCACGAAGTAGCGCGGCGTGGCGCTCGGCCCGTTCGAGTTCCTGATCGATCACGGCGGACTCCATTTCCGGATCGAATGCCAGGGGCAGCTCAGCTCCCTGAAGCTTGCGCCGTGCCCTGGATACGCGCAGACATTCACGTTGTGCGGTTGTCGCCAGCCATCCCGGCAGCGCCGCGGGTTCGCGCAGCGTATCGAGATTCTCCACCAGGCGCAGCCATACCATCTGCGCCACATCGTCGGAGTCCGGGCGGGTGAGGCGGTAGCGGAGGCAGATGGCCCACACCAGCGGCGAGAACCGATCGACGATCTCATCCCATGCCGCCCGATCACCCTTGCGGGCTCGGACGACTAACGCGATGACTTCCGGGTCATCCCGCATCCAGACTCCTTGCGCTGGGGTTCACCCGAGTTTGGGTGGCCTGACGTCTTGATGGTGTTCTGGGCCGAGCTGCGCGGCGCTCCGCCGTAGGAGCAGATCGCGCGCCTTGCCCACGGGGACCTTGAGGCTGCGCGCCAGGTCCGCGATGGCGCCGCTCACCGCGGCGGCCGCGAACGAGGTGCCACTCCAGGTGGCGTAGCCGGTGAAGGTCTCGACGGTGCCGTCGCCGAGGGCGACGCGGCCAGTGAGGTAAAGGCAGTCGATGTCCTCGCCCGGCGCGACGAGCGAGACCCAGGGCACGTCGGGACTGAACACCGACCGCACGCCCTGCGTAGCCGCTCCGACCCCGAGCACACCAACACAGCCGGCGGGGAACGCCTTCGAGCGCCGTGAGACCGCGGGAGGCTTCCCTTCCGCCGGAATGGGCGCCTCGCCGAAGTTGCCCACGGCGGCGACCAAGACGATCTTGTTCATCAGCCGCTCGACCGCCCTGTCGATCACCAGGGGCGGCTCGTCGTCGGCGGTGTATCCGGCGAAGGACAGGTTGACCACCTCGGCGCCCTCGTCCAGGAAGCGCATCATCCTGGTCGCGACGTCCCAGGAGGAGGCATTGATTCCGGTCTCGTCCAGAGCCGCGTGGACGATCAGCTCGGCCTCCGGTGCGCGGCTCGCGACGATCCCCGCCACTGCCATGGCATGTCCGGCGAGCATGGGCTGAGGATTCTGGTCGGCCAGCAGATCCTCTTCGTCCGCGAGATAGCGGCCGGCGAGCCCCGCGTGGTTCCCGATCGGGGTGTCGAGGATCCCGATGCGCAGCCTCCGGCCCACGACCGGCTTGCGGGCCGGGATCTCCACCGTGGCGCCCTTGTCGACGGGGACTGTGCCGGTGCCGCCGGTGTATGGCTGGCCGCCGACGCTGCTCAGCAGGCGGTGTTTACCGACGATGAAATCGGGCCACTCCTCGCGTAGCGCATGCAGCAGCAGGTCCAGATCCTTCACCTGCTCGCCCGGGTAGATCCGCTCGCTGGCCTGCTGGGCCTTGGCCACCAGTTCAGGGCGCTCACGCAACCTGATGGCGATGCGGGGTAGTTCGCCTATCACGATCAACGTCAGGCCCAGCGTCTCATTTTCGCCGAGGAACGCCCACGCGCCCTGCCCTGTGCCCGCCCAGCGCTCGATCAGGTCGACGAGGGCGCCGGTCTGGGCCGAGTCGACGATGAGCTCGTTGTCGTAGTACGCCTCGATGTCGGTGCTGAGAACGCGCCCGTTCCTCGCCTGCATGGGTCATCCCTCCGAGGAGATTCCACAGTCCTGCTCCTGCGGAGGGCACTGTCGCCCGTCTGATACGTGCAATCCGCCGCGGTTTCGAGACACTTCGAGGGTGGGCCCCGACGAGTTGCTCCGCCTGGCCGAGGACGACCCGGCCCGGCTGATGATGGCGGCGACACGGATCTCCGAACTCGCCAGGGCCGACGGGCGGCTGGAGCTCGCCTCGGTTGCCGAACGGGCGCTCGGCGTGGCCGCCGTCCACGTGCTTGACCTGTCCACGGCCGCCGCCCACCTGCGCACCGCGATGGGCCTGGCCCGGCGGGCGCGTTCGCCGGAGCTGGCGGCCGAGGCACGGATCCGGCTGGCGTTCGTCCTCAGCTCGCGCGGTCGCTCCCTGCACGCGCTCGACGAGATCGACCAGGCGCAGGCCCACCTGCACGGCGTCGGCCGAGCGCGGGCCGAGGCCCAGCGAGCGGCGGTCTTCAACCACCTCGGGCGGTACGGCGAAGCGCTCGCGAGCTACCGCCTCGCCGTGCCCGCGCTCCGGCGGGCGGGTGACCAGCTGTGGCTGCAGCGGGTGCTGTCGAACCGGGCCATCGTGCGCGGGTACCAGCGCGAGTTCGCGGCGGCGGAAGCGGATCTGCTCAAGGCCGAGGAGCTGTGCCGGCTGCTGCGCCTGGATCTGTCACTGGCGATCGTGTGGCTGAACCTGGGCTGGCTGACCTCAATCAGAGGGGATGTGCCGACGGCGCTGGCGCGCTTCGAGGCGGCCGAGGAGCGGTTCCGGGCGCTCGGGACGCATCAACTGGCCTGGCTGCTCAGCGATCGCAGCGAGCTGCTGCTGTCGGTAGGGCTCGTGGACGAGGCCAGGGAGGTCGCACAGGAGGCGGTGACCGAGCTCGTGCGCAGGAAGCGGGCCATTGGGCTGCCCGAGGTACGGTTGCGCCTGGCCAGGGTGGCGGCGCTGCAAGACGACCACGAAGTCGCCATCTACGAGGCCTGGCTGGCGGCGGCGCAGTTCGCCCGGCAGCGGCGTCCGGGGTGGGCGGAGCTGGCCCGGTTCGTGGTGCTGCGCTCGCGAGCGGCCCGGAGCTGGGCCAGCGATCCCGGACAGGCGACGGTCCGTGCCGGTGTAAGTGGTTCGGTCGCGGCGGCGCTCGGCCGGGCCGGGCCAGTGCTGGCCGCCAGCGGCTGGCCCGCCGAAGCGGTCGAAGCCCGCCTGCTCGCCGCGCACGCCGCAATCGCCCGCGGCCACCAGGAGGACGGCCACCGTCACCTGGCCGAGGCCGCCCGCACGCGCCTGCGCGGCCCCGCCCTCCCACGCGCCAGAGGCTGGTATGCCGAGGCCCTCCTCCGCCTGGCGAAGAGCAACCGCTCCGGCGCCCTGAGCGCGATCCGCACCGGGCTGCGCATCCTCGACGATCACCGCGCCACCCTGGGCGCCACCGACCTGCGCGCCCACAGTGCCCGCTTCCGGGTAGACCTGGCCGGGCTCGGCCTGCGGCTGGCCCTGGAACAGGGCACGGCACGCGCCGTCCTCGGCTGGGCGGAGCAGGGCAGGGCCAGCCATCTCCTGCTGCCGCGAGCCCGCCCGCCCGAGGACCCTGTCCTGCTGAAGTGGCTGATCGAGCTGCGGGCCACCGTGCGCGACATCGAGGAACGCCGCGGCCCCGGCTCGGCCCGACGCCGCCAGATCGCCTTGGAAAGGACGATCCGTGACTACACGCGCAAGCTGCCCGCCGGGAGCCGGGAGCCCGGGCACGAGGCGGTCCGCCGCGCCGTACTGGCGGAAGCTCTGGGCGACCACGCGCTGATCGAGTACATCCAGCAGGACGAGTTGTTGTACGCGATCACCCTGGCGGGCGGCCGGTTGTCCCTGCGGCCGCTCGGTCCGACCGGTCCCGTGCGCGACCTCATCGACCGGATCCCCTTCGCCCTGCGCCGCATGCACGCCGCCGCCCGCGGCAGCCGCGAGGCGGCTCGCGCGATGCTCGCCAACGCCGGCGCCCGGCTGGACGAGATCCTGCTGCGGCCCATGGCCCGGGAGCTGGCCGACCGCCCGCTCGTGGTGGTGCCGACCGGTGCGTTGCAGACGCTCGCCTGGTCCGTCCTGCCCTCGTGCGCGGGGCGCGCGGTGACCGTGTCCCCGTCGGCGACCCTGTGGCATACCGCCCGATCAACCCCGGGCGCCGACGGCCCCATCTTCGTCGCCTCCGGTCCCGACCTGCCGTACGCCGATGGGGAGGCACGCGTCGTGGCCGAGATCTACGGCACCACGGCCCTGACCGGCCACAGCTCCGGCGTCGACGAAGTCCTCCGCCGGATGGACGGGGCCCGACTCGCGCATCTGGCCGCCCATGGCCGCCTGCGCCGCGGCAATCCGCTCTTCTCGTCCTTACGCCTGGCGGACGGCTGGCTCACCATCTACGACCTGGAGCGCCTGCATCGCGCGCCTAGCATGGTCGTCCTGGCGGCCTGCGACAGCGGCCGGCCGGTGGTGCGAGCGGGTGACGAGCTCCTCGGCCTCAGCACGACCTTCCTGGCGCTCGGAACCCGGACGATCGTCGCCGCAGTCGTCTCCGTTCCCGACACCGAAACCGCGGCATTGATGATCGAGATGCACAAGCTCCTGGCCAAGGGCCGTTCGGCCGCGGAGTCGCTGGCCATCGCCCACCAGCACGCGCCCTCGGGATTCATCTGCCTGGGCGCCGATTCGACCCTGCGATAGGTAGGCAGCGGTGGTGAACACGTATCCCGAGTCCTGCCAGCGGGTGCCCGCCCTCGCGCTCAGCTCCTCTTGCCGTTCGCGGTGCCGTCTCAGCATCCGCACGGTCTCCGCGTCCAGGGCCACCTCCCGGCAGTTGGCGGCCCTTTTCGGCGGGCCGACCACGACCTGGCCGTCGGCGTGCACTCGCTGCTGCGTCAGTGTCAGCTCCGCGGCCTGCAGGTCGACGTCCGTCCAGCGTAGCCCGGCCAGTTCACCGCGGCGCTGGCCGCGTAGCGCGGCCGGCCACCAGGCGGCGTACAGGCGGTCCTGCGCGACGCCGGTCAGGAAGGCCGCGAGTTGTTCGGTCCAGACCGCTACCGCTGGACGTTCTCCCGTTTGCTGCCAGCGGGCCGTCCGCCCGGCGGTCCAGATCACTGGATGCGGTCGGTGGGGATGGGGGAGTTCGGCTCCGTTGGCCGGGTTGACCGGGATCAGCCGGGCGCGCACCGCCGCGTTCAGCGCGGTCCGCAAGGTGGCGTGGATCCGCACCACGGTGGCCGGCGACAACCGGCGACCGGTCGGCGAGGGACGGGACGCCAGCGTCGCGAGCAGTCCGTTGACGTCGCGTGAGGTGAGTTGTTCGATCAGATCGATCACGCCGTGCTGATGGAGCGGATCCGCTTGAGGATCTCCGATAAACGCGTGCTGGCGCTGGTGAAGGCGTTCTTGAAGGCCGGGGTGATGCATCACGGCTTGTTCAAGGACAGCTTCACGGGCGCTCCCCAGGGCGCGATCTTGTCCCCGTTGCTGACCAACATCGCCCTGACGGCGCTGGATGAGCACTTTCACACCCAGTGGCACACCTTGATGGGCACCGACTACCAGCGCACCAAGCGCAGGCGAGCCGGGCAAGGCAACTGGCGGTTGGTCCGTTACTGCGACGACTTCGTCGTCATGGTGTTCGGGACAGCCGAGCAGGCTGGGATGCTGCGCGAGCAGATCGCAGAAGTCCTTGCCCGGCTTGGCCTGCGCCTTCAGCGGACAAGACCCGTGTGGTCCACATTGACGATGGGTTCGACTTCCTCGGCCAGCACATCCGCCGCCAGCGGAAACGCGGCACGAACAAGCTCGTCGTCTACACCAGACCGGCCCGCAAAGCCGTCCAGGCGATCAAGGACCGGATCTCGGAGCGGACCTACAGGCACACCCTCAACCAGAGTCTGGGCACGCTCCTGGCGAGCTTGAACCGGATGCTGGCTGGATGGGCGAACTACTTCCGCCATGGCGTGTCCAAGAAAACCTTCGCCGCGATCGACCACCATGCGTGGCAGCGGATCGCGCGATGGCTCCTTCGCAAACACCGGATACCCCGCAGTCAGCTGCGGAGATTCTGCGACCAGGGCTGGCGATTCGCCGAAGGATCGGTGGCCTTCCGCGGCGCATCCAGCGTCACGATCGTCCGCTACCGATACCGCGGAGCGGCCATCCCCACTCCGTGGACCATCGAAGCGGCAGCCGCCAGCTGACCACTGGGCAAGACACGTGGAGAGCCCGTTGCGTCGAGAGACGCACGGCGGGTTCGGGACGGCGGCTCGGGGAAACGGACCGGTGGCAACACCGACACCGCGCCCTGGGCCGACCGCACAAGCGCAGTTCCTGTTGTCGTAGAGATGTGACTGCGCGGTCGTGTGCGTGACAGGGGCATGTTGGGTGGTGGGCCGGGGTATGCCAGCCGGCCGAATGTTGCCGCACATGTTGCGGGGGTCACTCGAAAGAGTGGTGATGTGACATAAGTCACAAGGGCTATCGGGTCTGGTAAGGGTCGTTTCTACAAGTCGATTGACATGCAGTCCGCCGCTCTGTGAATCGCGAAAGCGACATTCCGTGATGTTCGTGGCGAATCAGTAGGTATTGACCATGTGATGATCGTCGATCAAGATCCAGGCTGATTGTCTTTATCAAGTCCTTATGGCGCGAGCGGGCCCGGTCGCAGGGGTCTGCGTCAGCGTGCCTTGAAGAGGTGGCGACATGCGGCTCTGGCGGCGGTTACGAACCATGGCGCTGGCCATCGCGGTGGCGATGGCCATGTTGATCTCAGGGTTGGGGGTGCCTGACAACCTCGTCGGCCCGGCCGCGGCGTCGGTGTCCGGGCCGGAGCCCGAGACGTCGGTGGAGGGCCGCCCGGTCCCGAAGGCGAAGGTGGCCGAGGGGGTGGAGGCCTCCCAGCCGAAGGTTGAGCGGCAGCAGCCGGTATGGCCGAAGCCGGGAGCGGAGGTGGTCGACCCGCCCGCCGACCACAAGCTGGTCGCGGCAGGTGATCTGCCGGTCCGCATCGCCACGGTCAAGGGCGCTGCCGATGCCGGCAAGGTGAAGGTGGAGACGCTGCCTACCGAGACCGTGCGGAGGCTGGGCGGGATCGGCGTCGCCGCCCGGCTCACGGGCGACACTCCCGGCAAGGTACGGGCGGAGTTCTTGTACGCGGGCTTCCGGGATGCCTACGGCGGTAACTTCGCCGCCCGGCTGCAGGTGCTGCGGCTGCCCGCCTGTGCGTTGACGGTGCCCAGGCCGCGGGACTGCGTGGTGCGACCGCAGCAGGTCAAGGCGCACAACAACATCAAGACGGGTACGCTGACGGCGGAGATCGACACCGACCCGGCCACCGGCAAGGCGGCCCCCCTCTCGTTGCCCAAGAGCGCCGACGGCAAGGGCGGCAAATCCGATGAGCGGGCGGCGCGGGCGTTCGAGTCCGGGTCGGTGTATGTGCTGGCGTCGGGGATGACCGGTCCGGACGGCAACTTCGGTGCCACTGACCTCAAGCCGTCGGGCACCTGGCAAGCGGGCACCTCGGGCGGCGGCTTCTCCTACGACTACCCCCTGCCGGAGGCGCCGTCGCCGGTGGGCAACGGGCCGAACCTGTCGCTGCAGTACGACGCCTCCTCTGTGGACGGACAGGGCAACTGGACGAATAACCAGTCCGGCGTGGTCGGGATCGGCTGGAACCTGTCGAGCGGGTTCATTGAGCGTAAGTACCGCCGGTGTACGGCCCGGAACGAGTACGACCCCGACACCGCTGAGCTGATCTGGTACGCCGACGAGAACGGCCCCTACGCTTCGGCGGTGTGCTGGGAGTCGCCGGATGAGCTGGCGACCGACGTCACCAAGGATTACACGCAGTCGGAACTGGTGCTGAACCTGGCCGGCCGGTCCGCTTCGATCGTCAAGGATCGCACGTCCGGGTCGTGGAAGACGGTGCCGGACCTTGGGTGGAAGGTCGAGCAGCTGACCGGCGGCGCGGACGGGCTGGAGTACTGGAAGGTCACCTCCTCCGACGGGCAGGTGCACCGCTTCGGCTACACCAAGGACGCCCAGTGGCAGCTGCAGTACATCGGCAACCAGCGGGGCGAGCCGTGCTCTGACCGGTACTTCAACGACATGATCCCGCCCACCTGCGCGGGTGTGTGGCGGTGGAACCTGGACCAGTCGGTCGACGCCAACGAAAACGTCATCGACTACACCTACGAGCGGGAGACCAACTACTTCTGCATGCCCGGCTGCGATTATGAGGTCTACCGGGTGCTGCCGTACGACCGGGGCGGTTTCCTGAAGCAGATCAGTTACGGCCACAACACGCAGGTGAGCGGGAGCACCCCGACCGCCCGGATGACGTTCACCACCTCTGATCGCGGCGGCCTGGACGTGCCGACCGACCTAAATTGTGGCCCCACCTGCACCACCAATGACGCGATCGCGTTCTACTCCACGCGCAAGCTGGACTCGGTGCTGACCGAGTCCCGCAACCCCACTTCCGGTGCATGGGAGCCGAGCGCCCGGCTCGACTTCCGCTACCGGTGGATCTACACCCGCACCGACTTCGGCCCCGCCTACGACCCCGTGCTGTGGCTGGACAGCGTGCAGCAGACGGGCCTGGTTGGAAATACACAGACCACTGTGCCGCCGATCGCCTTCGACGCGGCCATGGTGGCCGGGCGGATGGACTACGACAATATGTCGGACTGGACCGACTTCCTGTCCTGGCGCATGGTGCCCCGAGTGGTCGGGATCGGCAACGGCATGGGCGGCCGGATCGAGGTCACGTACGGCCAGGCCGACCCATGCGGCGGCGGCAAGGGCCGCGACGGTACCAACTACCTGTCCGACGCCACCGGAGACTGCTACAAGGTCCTCTACGACGAGAACCCGGAGAGCGGCTACGAGAGCTGGGGTCGCTTCTTCAAACAACTGGCCACGAAGGTGGTCGAGCGTGACCTGGTCGGCGGCTCGCCGGACATGGTCACCAGCTACGACTACCTGGGCAGCCCGCGCTGGACCGACCGCGTCGCCTACGCTCAGCCTGACCTGGCCCCGGCCAGCAGCGACTGGCGCGGCTACGAGACGGTGCGCACCATCCGAGGAGCCGGCTCCGCCCCGAGCGACTACAGCGTCACCTCTGAAACCTTCTATCGCGGCATCAACGGTGCCACTATCACCAACTTCGAAGGCAACACCGTCGCCGACTCGGGCGCCCTGCAAGGTCAGCTGCTACAGAAGCAGACCTGGAAGTTGACCAGCACAAACCCGCGTACTTACGCCGAGACCGAGTCCACCCGCTATGAGTACGAGGTCAAGTCCACCGGCACCGGCCCCGGCGTGCTCGATCCCGCCTTCGTTTTGCAGACTCGTGAACGGTCGCGCGAACAGGTCACAGGCGGCAGTTGGCGATATGCGGACAAGAAGATCGCCTACAACGCCGACGGATTGCCGGTAAGAGTGAATGACCTAGGCCAGGACGGGGTCTCGACCGACAACTCCTGTACTGCCACGACATACGCACGCAATGTCGCGGGAGGCCAGTACTTCACCAAACTTCCATCCGTAGTCGAGCGCAGAGCAGGTGACGACTGTGTCGCCGGTGCGCTGTACGGCAAGTCGGTCTTCCTTTATGACGGCGGATCAGATCCGGCGACCAACGCGCCCAGCGATGGGAACGTCACGGAGACTCGCCTGCACTTCAACGCCACCGGCAGTTCCGTTACGAAGGGCACTTTTGACGAGTACGGGCGCACGCTGACAACTACCGATCCCTTGAACAAGGTCACCACCACTTCCTATGACCCGCCTGTCGGATGGCCGCTCAATGGGGTTACCACAACGAACCCTCTCGGGCAGAAGACGACAACAAAGTATTCCTACGGTACCGGGTTGGTGATCTCGGTACTCGACGCCAATAGAAGACTGACGGAGATCGACCACGACGGCCTCGGCCGATCGGTCAGGTTGTGGGGCACGGGCGAGCCGAGAAGCGGCGGGACACCCACTGCCACTGTTGCTTACGACATCCCCGTCGCGGGGAGCGCCAGCCAACCGAACGGTCCCATAAAGACCGTCATGCGACAGCTACTGTCTGGTACCGGGGGCGCGGCGAAGTACACCGAGTCGCACACCTACGAGGACGGATTCGGCCGGATCCGTGAAGTGCAGACGCCGTCACCTCAAGGAGGCCGCACCATCGCGGTCACGGCCTATGACGCCCGAGGCCTGACGTATGTCAAGGCTCTGCCAGCGTACAACGGTGGCGCCCCCGGGAGCGGCTTGCTCAACCCGGCTTTCGAAAGCCTGCCGCAGTGGACGAAAACGCTCTACGACGCGCTCAAGCGTCCGATCGCCAACATCGACATGAACCTTGCAGTCGAATTCCGGCGGACCACCACCAGCTATCCCGGCATGGACCGCGCCGAGGTGCAGCCATCGGTGGGCGGAAAGGTGGCAACCGTCCTGGACACAGCAGGACGCACGATCAAGAAGGAAGAATGGCTCGACACCTCCACACATCACGACACGACCTATGCGTACAATCTGGCCGGAAAACTGACCAGGCTCACCGACGCCAACGGCAATGTTCGCACCTTCTCCTACGACTGGCTCGACCGGCGCATCGCCACCACAGCTCCGGACAGTGGTAGTGCCTCCACCGGATATGACGCCGCTGGACGAATCCTGTGGAACATTGACGGGAACAACACTAAGACCTCCTACACCTACGACGACATAGGTCGCAGAAAGACTCAGTGACGTGATCTCAGCGAATTCCCGGCAGGTAATTGTGCTCGAAGTGGGTGAGGACAAGTGCTGCGCGGGCGATGTCGCCGATTCGGCTGGGGCTG
>NZ_JBSFTC010000069.1:0-43225 GCF_053590415.1 Nonomuraea sp. NPDC003201 | reverse complement strand
ACCCCGCCCGGCACGTCGCGCGGGTCACGGATAGGTGGTGACCGTCGAGGGGATGGTGTCGGGTCCGTAGGCCGGGGCGCCGGTGTCGTTGATGACGTGGTTGTACCGCCCCTTGCCGCCGAGGGAGACGACCAGGAGGCTGTGGAACTTCACGCCCGCCTTCACCGGGACCTCGAAGCCGTGGTCCACCTGGATGGTGGGGTCGCTGGTGAACACGCAGTAGCTGCCCATGCCCCAGCCCTCGTGGGTGTTCACCGAGGGGGCGACCTTGTAGGCGGCCCAGCCCTTGACGCTCCCGTTCATGTACGCCGCCTGGTTCGGCGGGTCGTACGGAAGCTCGTTCTGGAAGAAGATCGTCCGGCCGCGCTCGCCGGACCACTCCACGTTGTACTTCTTGAAGTGCTCCACGAACAGCCCGGTGGCCAGCACGTCGTCGCCGTACACGCGAAGGCCGTAGTCGGCGGCGTTGACGTCCCAGCCGACGCCGTCGCCGTGGTCGGCCCGCCAGATCCAGGTGTGGTCGATGACCGTGTCATCGGCGTACACCACCACGCTGGTCGTCGCCTTCCCGGCGAACTGCCCGCCGATCCGGGCGAACACGTCCTGCACGGTGATCGGATTCGCCGAGTGGTCGGTGTGGACGCCCTGGCGGCCGATCTCCAGGAGCGTCGGCGAGTTGACCGTGCCGGCGTCGATCAGGAAGCCGGACAGCTTCACCCCGTCCACGTCCGCCACCCGCATGGCGGTGACACCGTTGTCCGGCACCAGCGTCGCCAGGCCGAGGCCCATGACGATGGTGTCCGGCCTGGTCACCTCGACGGTCTGGTCGAGGTGGTAGATGCCTGGCGTGAACAGCAGGTGCAGCCCCTGCGCGACCGCCTGGTTGAGCGTGGCGGCGCTGACGCCGGGTTTGGCCACGTAGAACTGCGTGAGCGGGACAGAGGCGCCGGGGGTCGGGCCGTTCGCCCAGGTCGTGCCGCGGGCGTTCGTGCGCTTGCCGGGGACGAACACGGCGGGGTCGTTCCCGTTCAGGTAGAGGTACGGCTTCTCGCGGCTCACCGGGGTGGTGTCGAGCGTGGTGTAGCGCGGCTCGGGGAAGCTGGTGGCGGGCGCGCCCTGCACTCCGGAGAACACCATGTTCCACACGCTGTTGGACCAGCCGCCGATCGAACT
This sequence comes from Nonomuraea sp. NPDC003201, assembly GCF_053590415.1. Taxonomy (NCBI): domain Bacteria; kingdom Bacillati; phylum Actinomycetota; class Actinomycetes; order Streptosporangiales; family Streptosporangiaceae; genus Nonomuraea; species Nonomuraea sp. NPDC003201. The sequence goes on along the minus strand of NZ_JBSFTC010000069.1, from coordinate 42,052 downwards.
GTCCCGGGTGTACCACTGCTGCTGGGAGTACGACCCGACGGTGCCGTCGATCTTGCTGTCGGCGATGTAACCGCCGGACGCCCAGCCGTAGCCGGACGGCGCGAGGTTGAGCCCGCCGCGGATGTGCATGCGGCGGAACGGCGCGGCCTGCGCGACCGCCCACCGGTTGGTGCCGTCGTACGGCGTGACCGCGAGGTTCTCGGTGGAGCGCCAGAAGTTCTGGGTGGCGTTGCCGTTGAACCAGCCCGCGTCCACGCTCACGCCCTTGACGGTGACGTCGTCGGGGTTGCGCCCGAGGCCGTGCACGGAGGTGTAGAAGCCGGTGTTGACGTTGACGTCGTAGCTCCCGGGCTTGAACAGCAAGGCGTACCGGCCGGTGCCGAACTGGGCGGCCTCCTGCTGCTTGAAGATCTGATCGATCTGTCCCTGGATGGTCGCCGACGACATGGACGGGTCGAAGATCTTGACGTTCGGGCCGAGGTCGCCGCCGCCGGGCAGTTGCGTGCCGCCGCCGGTCACGTGCACGGCCACCTCCCACAGCGAGTAGCCGTAGCCGGTGCCGCGGGCGGTGCCGTTGATCCGCAGGTAGCGGCCCGAGCCGGTGACGTCGTAGGAGGCGGTGCCGCCGGTGCCGCCGGTCACCGTCCTCAGCACGCTCCAGGTGGTGCCGTCGGCGGACGCCTGGATGGTGAAGTCCTTGCCGTAGGCGGCCTCCCACGACAGATCGACCTTGCAGATGTCGCGCACCGCGCCCAGATCGACCTGGATCCACTGCGGGTCGCTGAACGCGCTCGACCAGCGGGTTCCGGGGGCGCCGTCGAAGGCCGCCGAGGCGGGGGTGCCGGCGCCCTCGATCGACGAGGCGGAGGCCGGCCTGTTCAGCGCGGCGTTGGCGGACTGGCAGTCGGCGAGGGCGGTCGCGCCGCCCTGGGAGATCGAGGAGGCGGACGCGGGCGTGACCACCGCGGGCGTGACCAGCAGGGCGGCCAGGATCGCGAGCCCGGCCGGGTTTGACCTGTGTCTCATGTCCTTCGCTTTCATCGGGGGTGGTGGAGCGGGTCACCGGGCGCGTCAGCTGTAGACGCCGAACTCCCACAGCGAGTAGCCGTACGCGGTGCCTCGCTGGGTGAGGTTCAGCCGGACGTACCGGGCGGAGGCGTTCAGGGGGATCTGGTCGAAACCGCCGTCGCCGGTGGTGGTGCCGTAGGCGGTGGCCCAGTCGGCGCCGTTGGCCGAGGTCTGGATCTGGTAGGCCTTGCCGTAGGCGGCCTCCCAGCCGAGCTGGACCTGCTTGAGCGCGGTGACCTGGCCGAGGTCGACAGTGATCCACTGGGGATCGGCCCACTCGCTGGCCCACCTGGTGGTGAAGCTGCCGTCGGTGGCGCGATCAGGGGTGAACGGCCCGCCGTCGCCGGTCGGCTGGAAGCTGGAGGCGGTGGTGGGCTTCCCGCGTGCCACGTTCGTCCCGTCCACGACCGGCGGGACCACGCGGAACGAGCGTTGCTCGATGCCGACGCCGCCCTGGCCGTCATAGGCGTAGACGTACACCTTCCACACGCCCAGCTGCTCGGGGGCGGTCACCGAGAACCGTCCCGGGCCGGTCTGGGTGAAGGAGACGTGCCGCAGTCCCCGGTTCCCGGTGACGTGCTTGTCGCTGAACATCAGGTTGTAGCGGATCGGGTCGCCGTCGGGGTCGGTGGCCGGGGCGTCCACCGTGAAGGTGCGCCCGGCGGGCACCTGGGTCTGCGAGCCGACGGTCATCGAGGTGATCTGTGGCGAGGTGTTCGCGGAGGACTGCCCGGTGTAGGCCTGCTTCAGCGCGTGGTACCCCAGCCGCCGCCACCCTCCGGTGAGGACGTTCAGCCAGACCCCGCCGAAGTCGTTCTCCAGCCCGTAGTTGAAGGCCGTCATGCCGAGCGCCACCCCGGGATGGCCGCGGATCGCGTTCCAGCTCGCGCTGTACATGTCGCGTTTCTGCAGGTCAGTCGGCTCGGTGGGTTGCCCGTTGACGTCGTTCGCGACCTCCCACTCGCCGTCCGGGCCGGCCTCGGTGACGATGTACGGCTTGGTGTGGCCGCCCCTGGACCAGTCGTCCTTGACGCTCTTGAGTGCGCCGTAGGCGTTGACGGCGAGCAGGTCGAGCGCCGGAGAGTACGCCTTGTAGTACGGCCAGGCCCCGGTCCAGGCGTCGGTGGAGGTCACCGGGTGGTTCGGGTCGGCGGCGTGGACCGCCTCGGCGACCTCGTTGACGAACCTGGCGTAGGCCACCCGCCGCTGCTCGACGACGTCCGCGGGCAGCCCGTGGTCCTGCATGGTGAGGATGACCTCGTTGCCGACGTCCCACATCAGCACGCCCTGGCGGTTCTTCAGCGCGTTGACCCGGGCGACGATCTCGTTCTTCACGCTGGTCCTGTAGGCGGTGTCGTTCACGTAGTCGGCTCCCTGGTTGAGCCAGTGACCGACGATGACCCTGATGCCGTGCCGGGCGGCGGTGTCGAGCAGGGCGGGGGTGGCGGTGTCGTCGACGCCCCAGATCCGGATCGTGTTGACGCCCATGGCGGCCAGGTCCCGCATGTACGCGTCGGCCGCGCCCTGCGGCGGACCGTAGGTCACACCCTTGACCAGGTAGGGCGACCCGTTCACCTGCAGCTGCCAGTTGCCCTGCGAGCCGGTGACCTTCACCGTGCTCGGCCCGGCGGGGACGGGCGGGTCGGTCATGGCGGTGGGCGTCGTGCCGGACCGCCGTTCGACCACGACGCGGTCCACGCTCAGCACGCCGCCGGAGGTGGTGGCGGCGACCGGCGTGGTGCGGCCCGCGATCGCGTCGGGCAGGGAGCCGCCGATCGCCAGATCCAGGCGCAGGTAGAAGCCGTGGTGGACGGCGGCGTTCCACGCGGCCACGCCGACCTGGCTCTCGCGCACCACCCAGGTCTGCCTGCCGTCGAGGTAGAAGCGGATCTCCTCGTCCGTCGTGGTGCGGTCGATGACCTGCGCGTAGTCGTGGTAGTCGCTCTGGCAGCCGCCGCAGGTGGCGAAGCCGCTGGTGCGGCCGTCGTACTCGTTGCAGGCTCCGCCGGGGGCGGTGCCGCAGTGCAGGGTGTTGGCGAGCTGGTCGCGGCCGTTGACGTCGGTCATGATGTCGGTCTCGCCGATCGACGGCCAGTTGGTGTGGTTGCCGCGGAAGGCGGCGCCGGTCGCGCGGAAGCCCGGCCAGTAGCCGAGCGCGCCGGGGACGTCGGGCTGCTTGACGCGGGCGCTGAACCTCAGCATCTCGCCCGGCTTCGGCTCGAAGTCGGTGCGCTGCGTCTCGACCCGGCCCGAGGTCCAGGCGCCGGAGGCGTCCCTGATCGCCTTGATGTTCAGATGGCCCAGACCGTCGAGGGACACGTTCGCCGTTGAGGCGCTCATCGTCTCGACCTCTCCGGTACCCCACTTCGCCGGGCCGCCCGGATACTGGGTCCCGGTGCGCAGGATCCAGTCGCCGGCCGCCGGGGAGGTGCCGGCCGGGCCGGTGAAGTCGTCCTTCCACACCTCCGTCCAGTCGTCTCCCGGAGGTCCGCCGGTCTGGCCGTAGACCTGGAACTCCCACAGGGAGTAGCCGTAGCCGGTGCCGCGCGCCGTGCCGTGGACGCGCACGTACCGGCCGCCGCCGGTGACCGCGAGGGTCTGCGTGCCGCCGGTGCCGGCGGCGGTCTGGTAGACGTCGGTCCAGTTCGTGCCGTCGGGCGAGGTCTGGATGGTGAACGCCTTGCCGTACGCGGTCTCCCAGATCAGGACGACCTTGCTGATCGTCGCCGGGGCGCCGAGGTCGACCTGCAGCCATTGGGGATCGCTGAACGAGCTCGACCACCGGCTGGCGGTGTCGCCGTCGACGGCGGCCGCGGCGGCGTAGGCGGCCCCCTCCGACGAGGACGCCGTCGCCGGCTTCCCCTGCGACAGCAGGGTGTCGGCCGCGGAGACGGGGCCGGGCCAGGCCAGGCCGGATAGGAGCAGCCCCACCAGGGTGACGACGACCAGGGCCGGTCGCGACAAGCCGGGACTTCGAGCTGGACGCACTGTCTCTCCTCCGAACATGGGGGGTGGTCGCCGCACCGGCGACAGAGGGAGAGCGCTCTCCGTACCGGCGAGAGTGCCCGGCAAATCGAACCCAGTCAAGGCCCATTTCCCGCGATCTGGAAATCCGCCGCTCACCCGCACGAAACATCCAACTCGAATCTACGCAGGCCATGGCCTTGAGCGGGTGCCCGCGTGTCGGCGGGGTGAACGTCTCTTTCCGGTCGGAGTCATCGCGCCTTGACAAGCGTGGCCCGGCGTACGACTCTCGTTGGAGAGCGCTCTCCTTGCCGGTCCGACGGTTCCCCCCAAGGAGAGATCATGAAATCCTCCCGAAGACCCGCCAGGCTCAACCTGGCCCTGTTCGCCGGCGCGCTGGCCACGGTCGTCGCCGCCGCGCTGGTCATGATCGCGCCGGCCCGCGCGGCGGACGCCCTGCTCTCGCAAGGCCGCGTCGTCACCGCCTCCTCGGTGGAGGGAGCGGGATACGGCCCCGGAGCCGCCGTCGACGGCGACACCGGGACCCGCTGGTCCAGCCTCGCGGCCGACCCGCAGTGGCTGCAGGTCGACCTCGGCGGTCCGGCGACCATCTCCCAGGTCCTGCTGGTCTGGGAGGGCGCCTACGGCAAGGCGTTCAAGATCCAGACCTCGCCCGACGGGCAGAGCTGGAGCGATGTCTACTCCACCACGTCCGGCACCGGAGGCAGCCAGAGCCTCCAGGTGTCCGGCACCGGCCGGTACGTGCGGATGTACGGCACGGCGCGCGGCACCGGCTACGGCTACTCCCTGTGGGAGTTCAAGGTGTACGGCGCCGGAGGCGACGGGACCGCACCCAGGCCGAGGCCGACCTTCACCGACGAGGTGACGCACCACGAATTCCAGGCCAACTGCTCATGGACGGCCAACCGTCCCGACGACCCCATCGTCTACCCCGGCCTTCCCGGCGCGTCCCACATGCACACCTTCGTCGGGAACAGGACGACGAACGCCGCCAGCACGGCGACCTCGCTGCTCGCCGGCGGCACGTCCTGCACCAACCCGCACGACCGGTCCGCGTACTGGTTCCCCAGCTTCTACAAGGGCGACCAGCTGATCCAGCCGACCGGGAACCAGGTCGTCTACTACAAGTCCGGGATCCTGGAGTACTGGCGGGTCCAGCCGTTCCCGCAGGGGCTGCGCTTCGTCGTGGGCAGCCCGACGGCGACGCTGGAGCAGTTCCGTGACTCCCCGGGCGCGGTCGAGGGCTTCGAGTGCGGGGACATCTCACGCAGCTGGGACATCCCGCAGTCGTGCGCGGCGGGTACCCAGGTGAACGTCCGGTACCAGGCGCCGAGTTGCTGGGACGGCGTCCACCTCGACAGCGCCGACCACAAGAGCCACATGGCCTACCCGGCCGGCGGCTACTGCCCGGCCAGCCACCCGGTCGCGGTGCCGATGCTGGAGTTCAAGATCGCCTTCCCCGCCAGTGGCGACCTGTCGCAGGCGCGGCTGGCCAGCGGGCGCGGTTACACCTGGCACTACGACTTCTTCAACGCCTGGGACAACCCCGCCATCCTGGACGCGCTGGTGACGCACTGCATCAACGGCGGCCTGCAGTGCGACCCGCGGGGATACGACCAGTACAAGCCGCACCGCGGCGCCGCCCTCACCGAGAACTTCGAGCTGCCCTGACCCCTGCCCGGCTCGCCCGGGGACATGATCACCGTGCCGGGTGCCGTGACCCGGTGCCCGGCACGGCCCGACCCGATCGAGGGACTTCGCATGAGACACGGCCCCGCGGTCCTGCTCCTGGTGCTCGGGGCGGCGGTCGCCCTGGTGGGAGGCTGCCTCGCCCGTTCCGCCGGACCTGGATCACACGACCGGCATGCCTCGCGTCCGCCCGCTGCCGGCGCCGTCCTGCCCGCCACGGCCGCCGGGTTCAACGCCACCGACACCGCCTGGCTGCAACTGATGATCGCGATGGAGGAGCGGGCGCTGCTCCTGCTCGACCTCGGTGCGCAACGCGGGGGTTCGCCCGCCGTGCGAGGGCTGGCGGGCCGTCTCCGGCAGGCCCACGCAGGGGAGTTGCGACGCCTGCGGGCCGGACTCGGCCGTACCGGACTGCCTACGCGGAACCCGCACGAAGGGCACGACATGCCGGGCATGGCCACCCCGGACGAGCTGGCGGCGCTCGGGGCCGCCACGGGCGGCGCCTTCGACCGGCTCTTCCTGACCCGGCTGAGCGAGCACGTCGAGCAGACGGCCCTGGTGTCCCGATCGGAGCAGGTCTCCGGGGCGGACCGCGCCACCAGGGACCTCGCCGCCGCGATCGTGCGAAGCCGGACGGCCGAGCGCGGCCTGCTGAACGAGATGGAGATACGAAGGGAACGTGTGTGACCGACGACGACATCGATCGCCTCGTGAGCAAGCTCGACCTGGAACAGAAGGCGCGGCTGGTCACCGGTGCGAGCGTGTGGCGCACCGGCGCCGAGCCGGACATCGGGCTGCGGGCCATGGTGTTCTCCGACGGCCCGGCCGGCGTCCGCGGGGAGGGCTGGGACGAGCGGGACACCTCCCTGACCCTGCCCTGCCCGACCGCGCCGGCCGCCACCTGGGACGAGCGCCTGGTCGGCGGGCGCCACTTCGAGTGCTCGCCTTGGAGAGCGCTCTCCCTCGCCTCTGCTATAAAACCCACATGACCCCTCGTCTCCCGGCATCGCCATCCCTGCCCACCCTGGAAGACGTGGCGCGCGTGGCGGGGGTCTCGCGCGCCACCGTCTCCAGGGTGATCAACGGCATCCGCAACGTCGACCCCGCGATCCAGGAGAAGGTGCGCCACGCCATCAGCACGATCGGATACGTGCCCAACTCGGCGGCGCGGTCTCTGGTGACGAGGAGGACCGGCGCGATCGGGCTGGTCGTCTCCGGTGCCGGGGACGGCGACGACGATCAGCGCTTCACCGTCTTCACCGACCCGTTCTTCGGACGCGTGGTAGCCGGCGTCGTGAGCTTCCTGAGCACGCGCGGCGTGCATCCCACCCTGATGTTCGCCGAGACCGACCGGAGTCGCGAGCAGATCGTCACCTACCTTCGGCAGGGCAACGCCGACGGGGCCGCGCTGGTGTCCACCCACGCCGAGGACCCCCTTCCCGCGCTCCTCGTCGAGGCGCGGGTGCCGACGGTGCTGTTCGCCAAACCGGCCCGGCCCATCCCCATCAGCTACGTCGACGTCGACCACCGGGCCGGGGCGAAGCTCGCCGCCGACCATCTGTGGGCACTGGGACGGCGGCGGATCGCCACGATCTCCGGCCCGCTCGACGTGCCCGCGAGCCAGGAGCGGCTGGCCGGCTTCCGCGACGCCATGGCGGTGCACGGCCACTCCTACATCCCCTGCGCCGAGGGCGGGTTCACCTACGGCAGCGGGGAGGCCGCCATGGAACGGCTCCTGGCCGAACATCCCGACCTCGACGGCCTGTTCGTGGGCAACGACCTCATGGCCCAGGGGGCCCTTCCCGCGCTGCGGCAGCACGGCCGCCGGGTTCCCGAGGACGTCGCGGTCGTGGGCTTCGACGACAGCAGCGTGGCCACCGCCTGCCGTCCGCCGCTCACCACGGTCCGCCACCCGGTGGAGGACATGGCCGCCGAGATGGCCCGCCTGCTCCTGGCCCGCATCGAGGAGCCGGGCCTTCCGCCGACCTCGGTGATCTTCGATCCGGCTCTCGTCGTCCGCCAGTCCGCCTGACCTCCGCCGCGGCCCTACGGGGTGTGTCCCGTCAACGCGTTCACTGGGGGGCACGACCGGCCGGTGATGCGGGCGATGTGGGCGTCGCGTTCCTCCTCGGTCCTGGGGCGTCCGGCGATCCCGGGCCGTTGTTGCCAGGGTTCCGGACCCTGCGGCCGGCGGAACTCGATCCCCATGGCTTCCAGGCGCAGCACGTGGGTTTCCATGCGCTCGCGGAAACCGGGCAGGTCACGCAGGCGGGCCGGAGTCCACAGGACCTCCGCGATCGCCGCCAGGCGGGGGAAGGCGAAATAGTCGACCACACGTCCGGAGTCCATGTACTCCGTCCAGATGTTGGCCTGGCCCCCGATCACATGGCCGGCCTCCTCGGGAGAAAGCTCCGCGGGCACGGGCTCGAAGGCGTAGACGCGGTCGAGGTCCAGGACGACGGACTGCGGTATCGGCTCGGTGTCCAGGTCGGATTGCCGGTAGTCGAGATAGGCGTGGTTGTCGGGGCAGCTGATCACATCGTGTCCCCGGCGGGCCGCGACGACGGCGCCGGACATGCCGCGCCAGGAAAGGAGCGTCGTCCCGGCCGGCAGGTCGCCTTCGAGCAGGTCGTCCCAGCCGAGCATGCGGCGGCCGTGCCCGGCCAGGTGACGGCCGATGCGGCCCAGGAACCATCCCGGCAACCGGTCCACGCTGTCGAGCCCGAGTTCGGCGGCTCTGGCCCGCGAGGCCGGATCGTCGCGCAGGCGGGTCTTCGGGGCCTCGTCGCCGCCCACGCAGACGTACGGCGACGGGAACAGCTCGATCACCTCGTCCAGCACGTCGCAGAAGAACCTGACGGTGTGCTCCTCGGCGTTGAGCACATGATCGTCGATGCCCCAGCGGGTCCACACCGGCAGTCGCTCCGCCCCGGCGCCCAGTTCGGGGTAGGCGGCCAGGGCGGCGCGGACATGGCCGGGCATCTCGATCTCCGGCACGACGGTGACGAAACGTCCGGCGGCGTAGGCGACGATCTCGCGGATGTCGTCGTGGGTGTAATAGCCGCCGTGCGGCCGGCCGTCGGTGCCCGCGGCCGGCCCGGAACCTAGCTGCGTCTCCGTACGCCACCCTCCCACCGAGGTCAGACGGGGGTGGCGGCCGATCTCCAGGCGCCAGCCCTGGTCGTCGGTGAGGTGCAGGTGGAGCCGGTTGAGCCGGTGCGCCGCCATCTGGTCGATGAACCTGAGCACGCCGCGCACCGGCATGAAGTGGCGTGCGACGTCGAGCAGGACGCCGCGCCACGGAAACCGCGGCGCGTCGGTGACGGTGGTCGCGCCGATGACCCAGTCCGTGCCGGGGGCGATGGGTGAGCGGCGGTGTACGGCGGGCGGCAGCAGTTGCAGCAGCGTCTGGCAGCCGTAGAACACCCCGGCGGGGTCGCCGCCCTCGATGCGCACGTGGTCGGGGGTGACCCGCAGCCGGTAGGACTCGGGGGCGAGATCGGGCTCGAGTTCCAGCCGGATCGATCCGGACGCCGACTCGCGCAGGGGCAGCCCGGTCCCCATGCGCAGGGCGCCCTGCAACCACGCCAGGACTCCGTGCAGGGCGTCCGGCGCCGTCAGGCCGGTTTCCATGGTGAGGGCGAAGGCGCCGCGGGCCGGGACCACGGCGGCGGGCAAGGGGACGAGGCTCATGCGGCTTTCCTCACAGGTCGCGGAAGGGCTTGACGGCGGCGCGCGGACGACGTCGACGGTCGTATGGCGTGGACGGGTTGCGGCCCGGACAGGCCGCGCACCATCACGGCCTGTCCGGGTGCCACCTCGTAGCGGTTCAGTAGAGCCGGGTGATCTTCCACCTGTTGAGGTTGAAGCCGCCCGTCACCGCGTAGACGCCGAACTGGTGTGTCCCGGCGGGCAGGTCGACTTCACGGGAGATCGTCCGGTAGCTCGACCAGCTCCCGGTGTTCGGCACGTCGACGTTTCCGAGCGGGGTGGCGCCCTCGTTGACGTCCAGCGAGATCACCCCGCCGTTGTTCGGCGACGCGACGCGGTACTCCACCAGGTAACGCCCGGCCGACGGGACGGTGACCCCGCCGAAGGCGATCCAGTCGGTGCTGTCGAAGGAGCCGACGTGCTGCCCGCCGCCCGTGTCGGGCGTGGGCTCGGTGACGACGCCCTTCATCGCGCTGTAGTTCTCGGCCTCGAAGGTGCGGGTGTGGCAGCCACCGGGCGCCAGCTCGCAGATGTCGGCCCGGTTGGTCGACACCTTGAGGTCGTCGTACCAGATCCAGGAGTCGTTGGCGGGCGCGAAGTCGGTGGTCGCCCCGCCGAAGAAGGAGGAGAAGTAGGCCCTGTCGATCAGGTCGCCGTTGCGCACGAAGCGCAGCCCGGTGACGGTGGCGGCCGAGACGCCGTTGTAGAAGATCTCGATTTCGCCGTCGGGGTTGGCGTTGCCGTTGGTGACGGTGTTGACCTTGAGCCTCTGGACGACGTTGAACCACTCCCCCCGCGGATAGAGGATGTCGGCGCCGTTGCGCTTGAGCACGGCGTAGTCGCCGTACTGCCCGGCGTGACCCATGTGGTAGTAGTAGATCGCCGCTTGGCCGTTGTCACGCCGCCAGATCATGCGCGAGCTGAAGCCGTTGTAGCCGTCGCAGACCTGGCCTCCCGAGCACGCGGCGCCGCCCGCCAGACCGAGTCCCAGCTTCCCGGCGAACTCCGTGGTGCCCCAGCTGAAGTCACTGCTGTAGCGCGCCCAGTAGGACAGGTAGTACTCACGGGCCGGGGTCAGCGCGAGCGGCGCCTGGGCGCCGGAGTCGGCCGGTCCGATCTTGCCCTTGGGGTAGAAGACGCGCAGCGACTTGCCGCCCGAGTGGTTGAAGTTGTAGCCGTCGATCCAGGTACGGGTGTCCATGCCCTCCTGCCAGGGCGCGCTCCAGCCGTCGGCCGCCCACTGGCTCAGGGTGTAGGCGGTGCCCCGTTCGGGCCGTTCGAAGGTGTTGACGCGGGGCGCGGCCAGGGCGGTGCCGGGGATGAGGGCTAAGAGGGAGACGAGTGCGGTGAGGACCTTTCCTCTCATGGCTGGCTCCTGTTCAGAGATCGAGGACGAGCGTGCGTCCCCAGGGGTGACGCTCGGCTTCGGTGAAGCCGAGCGCGGCATAGAAGGCCAGGGCCCGGACGTTGGTCTCGGCGACGCCGAGGTGCAGGCCGGGCACCTGCCGTTCCCGCAACGACGCGATCAGGGCGGACATGAGGCGGTGGCCCCAGCCCCTGCCCCGCAGTCGCGCGGTGAGCTTGATGTGCGCCTGGGCCGGGTGGCTGGTGAACCAGGGCCGAGGCGCGTCCGGGTAGTCGTGGATCACATCGACGTAGCGGTGGTCGAGGGTGCCGTCGCCGGGATCGGGACGGCGCGAGTACTGCTCGCGCAGCACCGGCCACCAGTGCTCGCGGGCCCACCCGAGGAACTTTTCCGTGCACCCGGTGGCGACCACGTAGCCGCCGATCCCCTGCTCGTCGGCGACGACGAAGGCCAGGCCGGGATCGGCGACCGCGTACGGCCCCGCATAGAGGTGACCGGGCAGGTCGGGGGCGTGGAAGCGGGGCGCCTGCGCCCGGCCCTGCCCGTCGACGAGCAGGCACACCCGGTAGATTCCGGCCAGGTCGGCGGGATGGTAGGGCCGCAGGAGCGCCGCCATCGCGAGCTCCTAGGAGACCGTGACGGCGACGGTCACCCTGTCGCCCGATCGGACGTATCTCACGGATTGTCCGTTCAAGGTGACATTTCGTATACCTGGCGCGTGGACCGAGATCTCATACCGCCCGGTCGCTCCGCGCGGCACGGTCAGCCGCAGCTCGGACCCGGCGTAGGCCACCGACGCCCGCTCGATCGGCTGCGAGACCTTGACCCAGTCGACGCCGTCCACGGAGACCGCGGCGCGGCGCATCAGGTCCACGCTGACCGGTGAGCCGTTCGCGGCCCGTCTGAGCAGCGCGTAGCCGGAGTCGAAGAGCACGTCGTCGCGGAGGCCGGCGGTCAGGTCGACCCGCACGTGCCCGTCGGCGATTCGCCGGGCGTCGTTCACGGCCGGCCGGTCCGCCAGTGAGCGGGTCTCGATCAGCGTGGTGAACCGCGTCCGCGCGGTCCCTTCCCGTCTGGCCAGCAGGAACGGGATGGGCTTGCCGGTGGTGGCCTCGCCCGGCCCGCTGGTGTGCAGGATCCCGGTCGAGATCGGCTCCAGCGACCGCAGCGAGAGCACCGCCGTGTCGGAGGTCCACCGCGCCTGCCACCGCCCGTCCGCCGCCGTGCCCTCGGCGACCCGCTTGAGCCGGTGGTAGCCGAAGTCGGTGTCGGCCGGGTCGAGCACGCAGTCGCCGCACGGCGGCGGCGTCATGGCGGGCCCGCTCACCTCCAGCGTCCCCTGCCCGTGCCACGACTGGTCGTAGCGGTGCGCGGTGCTCCCCGAGGCGTCGAACACGTCGAGTGTGTAGCGGTCGGTCATCAGGTCCGCACGGCGGATGGCCACGTCCCCGTCCTTGGCTCCGGCATCGGCCACCCGCAGCCCGGGGGTGGTGCCGAAGAAGCTCAGCGAGCCGCGCATGGTGCGGTCCTGGCTTCGGCCGTCCACGACGACCGTGTTGTGCGAGACGCTCTCGCGGTACCAGTTGTTGGTCAGGTCGGCGTTGTCGGAGCCGTAGACCATGCCGAGGTCGGTCGACTGCAGCCCGCCGCCGGTCACGTCGACGTGCAGCTTGTCGGCGTGGCCGTGGCTGCCGCCCGGGATGCCGTGGTCCATCCGGATCGCGTCGGCCTGGAAGGGGTCCACCGCCGAGCCGTAGAGCAGGGCGACGTCGTCGAAGAAGCCTGCGGCCCGGTCCGAGACGAGCGACACCCGCGCCGCGACCGCCTCACGCGGAACCGCGCCGTGCACTCCGGCGGCCTTCCAGGTGCCCGCGAAGGCCGTGGAGACGGGCTCGGTGGTCGTCCCGTCCTTCTTCACGAACGACAGCTCGATCCGGCCGATCCCCTGGACCCGTGCCCTCAGCTCGACGGTGCCGACGAGGCCGCCGCTGACCGGGATGTCGCTGCTCCAGCGCCCTTGCGTGGCCGTCGCCGCCGAGCCGCCGCGATAGGCGAGCGGCGAGATCGCCGTACGGCCCTCGCGGGCCCAGGACGTGCCGCCGTCCTCGAAGCCGCCGTCCCGGGCCAGGTCGGCCGGCCACAGGTCCAGCCGCTCGAAGCCGCCGTCGATCGCCAGCCGTACGGCACGCGCCTTGACCGGCACCTGGAGCTCCTTCTCTCCTTCGGTCGCGCTGATCTTCCTGCCCTTGCTGTCGAGGAAGGTCAGCTTGACCGATCCGCGGCCCAGGGCCGACAGCCGCAGGTGTGACAGGCGGGTGCCGTCCACCGGGAAGGTCTGGGTCGCCTGGCCCGTCACGGCGCCCTTCTTCCAGGTCCCGGTCAGCGCCCAGAAGGCCGGCCTGCCCGCGTCCTCCAGTGCCGCCTCCGTGAAGTCCCCGTTGGGGACGAGGTTGGCCGGCTCGCCACCGCGCAGCACGGTCTCGCCCAGGCCGCGGAAGGTGGTGCTGCGCTGCCGTACACCCGGGCTCTTGGGGATCTCGTCGGCGCCGTACCGCAGCGCCCACCGGTCGCCTCGCGGCTGGCCGAGATTGTGGTAGGCCAGCCCGAGCCCGGCGGCGAAGTCGGGGTCGTCGTAGGTGGCATAGGCCCATTCGGCGAACATCGTGAAGTTCGGGCCGAACCTCCGTCCCCAGGTGCCGCCGTCACCGGCCGCGGGGACGGTCAGGTCCGGATACAGGTACGGCAGGAGCGTGGTGTACATCGACTTGAAGCGCGGATCGTGCGGGTAGTCCTTCTCCCGCGCCGAGATGGCGACCTGGGTGAGCGCCTGGAGCGCGTACAGGTGGTAGCTGGCCGAGCCCTCCCACCACCAGCCGTCGCTCACGATCGCCTTGTCCAGCAGGAACTCGGTGTCCTTCAGCGCGGCATCGCGCAGTCCGGCGTCGTCGATCGCCGCGCCGACCCCGTGCACCGCCGCGGCCGTCCAGGCCTGGAAGTTGGAGGTCGCCATCGGGCTGGAGATCAGCAGCTCGGCCAGCGGGCGCAGCAGATTGCCCTCGATGTTCACCCGCTCGGCCTCGGTGAGCGTGTCGCGGATCAGGTCGTAGGCGTCGATCAGCCCGATGGCCGCGACCGCCTCGTCCAGCGACTGGTAGTGGATGCGCCCGTAGAGCGGGTTGAGCGGCACCGCCAGGAACCGGTCGGCGTAGTAGAGCAGGATGTCACGCGCTTTGGCCGCGTACCGCTCACCGCCGGTCACCCGGTAGGCGAGCGCCAGGTCGGAAGCGCCCTGCGCGGCGTTGTTGTGCCAGATCTCCACCCATGCGCTGTCGTACGGCTCGCCGCCGTAGGTCTTGCCGTCGAGCGGGCACTTATGGCTCGTGGGGCTGTCGTAGTCGAAGGTCAGCATGGTGTTGGTGCCGGGGCATTTGAAGTTGCCGCTCCAGCCGCCGTGGAAGACCGTCTTGTCCAGCGGCCTGCCCAGCCAGGCGTCGGCCTCCGCCTTGACGGTGGTGTCGAAGGCCTTGGCCGCCCACGGCCGCCCCGAGATGCGCTTGCGCAGGGCGTCCAGCTCCGCGGGCGTCGCGTAGACCCGGGGCTCGCCGCCCTTGGCGGTGGCCTCCTCCACCGTGAGCGTGGCCCGCTGTGCCGATGCCGCGTCACCGCTGGGCGTGGCGGTCAGTACGGCCGAGCCCGGAACGGTCACCGTGACCAGGGTGGACTCCCCCGGCTTCAGTGGCGCGGTCACCGCCGGGCTCACCGTGCCGCGGTCCACCGCGAGCCGCAGGGTGTCGGCCACGGCGCGCCGGTTGGTGACCGTGACCAGGAACGTGGCGTCGCTGCCCGGCGCGGCCTTCTTGGTGGCGCGTTCGGGATAGAGCCAGGCCGATCCCGGCGTCACCCGCACGTCGTCCACCCACATGGTGCCCGTGGAGGTCTGCACGGTGTTGATGATCTGGACCCGCGTGGTCAGCGGCGGCACCTTGAAGGTGCCCTCCACCGTGCTCCAGTCCCTGGTGCCGGTGAGGATGCCGCCGAGCAGGCCGGAGCCGGTGTAGACGGTGGTCCCCGCGCCGTCGACGTAGCTGAAGTTGAGCGAGACGCGGGCCGCGCCGGGGAAGTCGGTGTAGTCGGCCAGGGTGATCGCGTCGAGCTTCACCTTGGCGGAGATGTGCACGATGGGGGTGGTCGTCTGGTTGAGCGGGACGGTGACGTACCCGCCGATCTTCTTGGTCGGCGAGCCGTCGATCCGCATCGACCGGCCGCCCTCCGCGGCCACCGAGGTGTCGATCGCGTAGGTGGAGCTCTGCCACGGCGTGCACCAGGCGGGTGCCGGGCAGGCTTCGGTGGAGGGCGTGGTCGTCTCGAACCCGGGGTTCGGCACCAGGTTGGGCCCGTCGGCGGCGGCGGGCACCGCCTGAAGTGGGACCGAGGCCACGATCAGCGCCGCCAGCAAGGCGGTGATCTTCTTCACGCCGCTTCCAGCCACGCGTCGCGGTGCCGGGCGACGAACTCGTCGTCCACCAGTTCGGGTGGAACGGCGGGCGTCGAGGGCCCGGCGGGCCATCACCGCGAGGCCGGGGCCGATCTTGCCTCCGGCGCCCAGCAGCATCAGGTCGCCCGCGGTGCGGGCGAGGCCGTCGGCCACGGCCTCGGACGGTGTGGAGAGCGCTTCGAGCGGATCGTTCAGGTTCTCGATCATCGGATGTCCTCCGACATCAGCGAGCGGAAGGCGGACAGGGCCTCACGCAGGGGCGCGGCCTGCGGGTACCAGGCGGCCTCCCACTCCAGGCAGGTCCAGCCGCCGTAGCCGAGACGGGCCAGTTCCCTGGCGAACGCGTCGAGGGGCACGGCTCCGGTGCCCGGCGGCACGGGCGCGAGGTCGGTGGTGGAGGTGACGTCCTTCACCTGTACGTGGGCCAGCCAGGGGCGCAGCGCCTCGGCGGTGACGGCCGGGGGCTCACCCGCACGCCACGGGTTGACGACGTCCCAGAGGGCTCCGACATGCGGAGAGCCGACCTGGGAGAGCACGTCGGCGACGGCGCGTCCGGTGAGGAAGGCGTCATGGGTTTCGAGCAGGATCCGCACCCCGGACCGTGCGGCGCTCCCGGCCTCGGCCCGCAGGGTCGTGACGGCGCGGCCCGCCACCCCGGGGTCGTCCGGGTCTCCTCCGAAGACCCGTACGAACGACGCGCCGGCCAGCCGCGCGAGCTCCAGATGCCGGGCCAGTGCGGCCCCCTCGCCCGGCATCCCGACCCGCACGTAGGAGGCGAGGCAGATGATCTCGATGCCCGCTTCCGCGAACCGGGCCCCGACCGTCCGGGCCTCGGCGTCGGCGGCTGTGGGCGGCAGGATCTCGCCGGTGGCGCACCGGAGCTCGATGCCTTCGCAGCCGTGCTCGCGTGCCAGCTCGATCACCTGCTCGACCGGCGCGCCGGGGCAGCCGAGGGTGCTGAAGGCCAGGCGGCCGCTCATGCCGGGTTCCTCAGCAAGGCGGAGCCGACCGTTTCCGGGCGGCCGCGGACGGCCGACTCGTAGATCGTCAGGACCGCGGCCACGACGGACCGGCCGTAGTCACCCCCGACCAGCGGCGGGCGGCCCCTCGTGCAGGCGTCGGCGAAGTCGGCGAGCTGCTCGGTGAAGGCCGCCTCCGGGTGGTCCCCGCCCGGCGTGATCTGCCGTTCGGCACCGCCGTCGCTGACGAAGGTGCCCTCGGTGGCCGACCAGCGCAGCGAGCCCCGTTCGCAGATCACGAGCGTCTCGTCGGTGTAGGGCAGGCCGGCGCTGGTGAACAGGAAGCTCGCCTTGACGCCGCTCGACAGGCCGATGACGCCGACCGCGTCGGTCTCGATGTCCAGGCCGCGCCGCCTCCACAGGTGGGCGTGGACCGACTCGATCTCGCCGGCGCCGAGCCACTGGATGCGGTCGAGACCATGGGTGCCGACGTTCATCACGATGCCGCCGCCGGCCGCGACCGGGTCGAAGAACCAGTCGGGACGCGAGCCGCGCTCGTAATGGGCCGTTCTGCGGTGGCTGATCGCGTGGACCGGGCCGAGCTCACCGGAGGCCAGGAGCGCCGCGGCCTGACGGGCGTGGGCGCTGAAGCGCAGCACGTGCCCGACGGCGAGCGTCACCCCCGCGGCCTCGCAGGCTTCGATCATCGCGGTGCAGTCGGCGACCGTGGTGGCCATCGGCTTCTCCACCAGGACGTGCACCCCCGCGCCGGCCGCGTCCACGGTCATCTCGGCGTGCAGGTTGTGCGGCGAGGTGATGATCACGCCGTCCAGCCGCTCGCGGGCGAGCATCTCCCGGTGCGAGGTGTAGGCGGTGGCGCCCGCCTCCTCGGCCGCGCGCCGCGCGGCGTCTGCGCGGATGTCGCAGACCGCGCCGACCGTGACCTGGGGCAGGTTCCGCGCGGCCCGCAGGTGCAGGTCGCCGACGATGCCGGTGCCGATGAGGCCGAGCCGGAACGAGGGCTCGTTGGTAAGCACAAACAACTCCTTGGCTTGGGAGAGGTCAGCCTTTGAGGCCGGAGGCCGCCGCGCCGCGCACGAAGTAGCGCTGCGCGACGATGAAGACCACGAGGATCGGGACGAGCGACATCAGGGCTCCGGCGGTCACCAGCTGGTCGTTGCCGACGAACTGACCGCGCAGGCCCATCACCCCGATGGGGAGGGTCAGCTTCTCCGGGGAGATCAGGTAGACCGTCGGTTCGAGGACCGCACCCCAGGACGTCATGAAGGTGAAGACGGCGAGCGTCGCCAGGGACGGCTTGACCAGCGGCAGGTGGATCCGGGTGAAGATCTTCCAGAGGCCGGCGCCGTCGAGGGCGGCGGCCTCCATGAAGTCGGTGGGGATGGCCAGGAACGCCTGACGCATCAGGAAGATCCCGAAGGGGGTGGCGAGCCAGAACGGGACGATCAGCGGCAGGAAGGTGTCCAGCCAGCCGAATTCGCGGAACATGATGAACGTCGGGATGATCGTCACCACCGTCGGCAGCATGAGCGTGGCGAGCGCGGCGGTCAGCAGGGCGTCGCGCAGCGGCAGGCGCATGCGGGCCATCGCGTGCCCGACCATCGCACTGCTGATCACGGCCCCGGCCGTCGCCAGTCCCGCGATGACGAAGCTGTTGATCGCGTACGACGCGAACGGGGCCCGGGCCCACACGTCGGTGTAGTTCGACCAGACCGGCGGGTCGGGCAGCAGCGCCGGCGGGATGGCGATGAAGTCGGCGTAGGACTTGAGCGAGTTGAACAGGGACGTCACGAACGGCAGCAGCATGATCACGGCGCCGGAGACGACGAACACGTAGGCCGGCAGGCGGCCGGGCCGCACCCGGCGCGCGAGAGCGCGGCTAGGCATAATGCACCCACTTCCGCTGCAGCCAGAGCTGGACGAGAGTGAGGACGAGAGTGATGCCGAACAGCACCCAGGCGACGGCGGCCGCATAGCCCATCTGGAAGTACTCGAAGCCCTGCCGGTACATGTACAGGACGGTCACCTCGCTGGCATCGCCCGGCCCGCCGCCCGTCATGACGTAGACCTGTTCGAAGGCCTGAAGGACCGAGATCGTCGACAGCACCAGGACCAGGAACGTCGTCCCGGACACGGCCGGCACGGTGATGTGCCGGAAGCGGCGGACGGGCCCGGCACCGTCCATCTCGGCGGCCTCGTACAGCGACTTCGGAATGGACTGCAACCCGGCCAGGAAGAGCACCATCATGTAGCCGACGCCCTTCCAGACCGCCACCAGGGCGAGGGTCGGGATGACCAGCGCGGGGCTGTCGAGCCAGTTCTGCGGGTCGACGCCGAACCAGCCGAGGACGGTGTTGGCCGAACCGGTGCGCGGGTTGAACACCGCGTCGGCGACGTAGGCGATGACCACCCAGGACGAGACGACCGGGACGAAATAGGCGCCGCGCAGCAACGGCATGAACGTCAACCGCTGGTTGAGGCCGACGGCCAGAACCAGTGCCAGGACCGTCTGCGCCGGCACGTACAGGAGGGCGAACAGGCCCGTGTTGAGCAGGCTGTTCCAGAAGTGCTCGTCCTTCAGCAGCCTGGCGTAGTTGTCCAGGCCGATCCAGTTCGGCGAGGAGACGGTGTCGTAGTCGGTGAAGCTGAGATAGCTCAGGGCCAGGACGGGCCAGGCCGTGAGCAGGACGAGGTGGGCCAGGTAGGGGGAGGCGAACAGGCTCGCCCACAGCCTCTCGGCGACCTTTCCGGATCCGGTCGTGATCGTCACCTCTCGCCCCCCTTCCCGTTCCTTGACGTGCCGGGTCATCCGGCCGGCTTGAACCGGTCGACGACGGCCTGGGCGTCGGTCTGGGCGGTCTTCAGCGCGTCCTCGATCCCGGTCTGCTTCGACAGCGCGCTGGTGACCTGTTTGGTGATCGCGGCGGTGTACTCGCTCCACACCGGGCTCAGGCCGATGTCATCGGCGTCCGCGAGGGCGTCGGTGAAGGGCTTGCGGTCGGTGGGAGGCGTGCCGGGGTTGAGGAACGCCGGGGTCTGCGCGACCTTCTTGTTGATCGGGATGGCCTCGCCGGTGGACATCCACGCGGCCTGCGGCCCCTCACCGGCGAAGAACTTGATCCACTTCCAGGCGGCCGCGGCTTTGGGCTCGGACGAGGCGCGGTTGACCACCCAGGAGTTGATGTTGGCGAGGTCGCCGCGCTGCCCGTTCGGCCCCTTCGGCAGCGGTACGACCCCCATGTCGATCTTGCCCTGGGCCGCGGTCTGGATCCGGGCGTAGATGCCGAACTGCATCGCCACGATGCCGCTCGGGAACAGGATCTGGGACTTGCCCAGGGCCTCGGTGGTCACCGGGTCGGGGGCGACCTTCTCCTCATGCATCGCCCTGTTCATCCAGGTGAGGGCCTCGCGGCTCTGCGGGCTGTCGATCGCGATCCTCCCGTCGTCGGCGAGGACGTCACCGCCGAAGGCCTTGACCATCGGCCACCAGCTCTCCACGAAACTGGGCGAGTAGGCGCGGAAGCCGTAGATGTCGGTCTTGCCGTCGCCGTTGGTGTCCCGGGTGAGCTTCTTGGCCGCGGCGAGGAGGTCGTCGTAGGTCCAGTCCGCGGTCGGCGGCTCCACCCCGGCCTTGGCGAAGATCGCCTTGTTGTAGAACAGCGCGGTGGACTGGGCGCCCTGCGGGAAGCCGAACAGGCGTCCCCGCGGGTCGCCCTTCTTGATGATGTCGATGCCGTAGTAGTCGGCGGGGTTGATGTCGGAGGCGTACGCGGTGAGGTCGCGCAGGCTGTTACGGCCGCTGAACTCCTGGACGAGGACGCCGTCGGACAGCCATACGTCGGGCGCCTGGCCGCCGGCGAGCTGGGTGCGCAGGCGCTTGTAGAACTGGTCGTAGTCGGCGGACTCGATCTTCACCTCGATGCCGGGGTTGGCCTTGGTGAACTGGTCGACCAGCTTGCGCATCAAGCCGTCCGCAGGGCCGCCGACTTCGGCGTAGTAGCCGAGCGTCAGGGCGACCTTGCCGCCGGCCGTCTCGTCGCCGCCTCCGCCGCAGGCCGCGGTTGTGGCCAGGGTCAGGGTCAGGGCCGTCCCGAGCGCGGCGATTCTGGAACGTTCTCTTTCAGGCATGGGGGTACCTGCTCTCCGTGGGGTGACGCGTCGTCTGAGGCGACGAAAAGGTCGTTCTGGGTGGCTAAGGAGTCGTGGGGGCCCCGCCGCAGGACCCTCGCACGACCAGCCGGGGCTGCAGTTCGATCCGGTGGGCCGGGGCGGCGGGGTCGTCGATGCGGCGCAGGAGCAGCTCCGCGGCCAGCGCTCCGACCTCCGGCTTCGGCGGGGCCACCGCGGTGAGCGGAGGGTCGGTCAGGTCGACGACGTCATCGTCGTAGGCGACGAGCGCCAGGTCCTCCGGCACCCGCAGGCCGAGCCTGCGGGCCTGGACGACGAGCGACGCGGCGTCGCGGTCGCCATGGCAGAACACGGCGCTCACGCGGTGGTCGCGGCAGTCCCGGGCGAAGGCGAACAGCTCCTCGGCCGGCCACTCCGTGCGCCTGACGACCGCCTCGGCGACCCGTTCGACGCCGAAGGCCCGGATCGCGCGCTCGAATCCATCGGTGACGACGTCGGCCGTCCCCGTTCTGACCCGCCCGACGAAGCCGATCCTGGAGTGGCCGAGCCCGACCAGGTGCCGAACTGCGGCGTGGACGCCGCCGACATGGTTGGTGACGACGTAGGAGGTCGGGTCGTCCGGCTCCAGCACCGTCGGACGGCGTTCGACCAGCACGTACGGGACGGGCAGTTTGCGCAGGGTCTCGATGTGCGCCTGGGGGTCGTCCATGACGTTCAGGTTCGGCACGAGGATGAGCCCCTCGACTCCGCTGTCGAGAAGCCTGCGGGTCTGGGCGTGCTCCAGGCCGGGTTGATTCTCGGAGCTGGCGAGAATGACTCCGGCGCCGGCCGCGGTCAGCGCCCGCTCGATGCCTTCGATGACCCGCGGGTAGTAGTACGAGGTCGAGGGGACGAGCACGCCGATGAGCCTGCGGCCCTTCGGCGCGGGCCGGTTCGCCACGTAGGTGCCCGAACCCTGCCGCCGCACCACGACGCCTTCGTCCACGAGGATCCCCACCGCCCGCCGGACGGTGTTGACCCCGACACCGAAGGTCGCGGCCAGCTCCCGCTCCGTCGGCAGCCGGCTGCCGACGGACCAGCCCTCGTCGGCGATCCGCTCCCGCAGTGCGGCCGCCACCTTTTCCGATTTCATTCCCTGAGAGAATGAATTTGATCCGATCGGCGGTGTCATGGCCGGAATCATGCCTGAGCAGAAAGAGGCGGTCAAGAGTTGTCCAGCCGTTTATTTCGTGATTTCCTCCTGCCTATCACCCCCTCTGAAGTGCGACTTCATGGAATGAATTCATTCCTTTTTGAAGGAGGAAAGTGCCCGGCCCGAGAATGACCGTGGATTCGGTCGAATGCTTCGTCCTGCACCTGCCCGCGCTCCGCGACTTCAAGATCTCCGGTGGCACCGTCACCCGCGCGGGCGGCGCGCATGCCCGCGTCCTGGTCCGCGTCGGCGCGGACGGCCTGTCCGGGTGGGGCGAAGCCACTCCGGCCCCGACCTGGACCTACGAGACGACGGAGAGCATCGTCTCGACCATCCGCGGTTACCTGGCCCCCGCCCTGGTCGGCCATCCGGTCTGGGACCTCGACGGCGCCATCCGCCTCTTCGAGCGGGCCATCAGCCCCGGTTACACCCTCGGTGCCCCCTTGGCCAAGGCGGCGGTCGACGTGGCCCTGCACGATCTCATGGGCCGGGCCCTGGGCGTCTCCATCGGCGAGCTCTGGGGCCGGCGCCGGGTCGGCGAGATCCCCCTGGCCTGGATCGTGTCGGGCGCCGACCCTGAATCGGCGGCCAAGGAGACGGAAGAGGGCCTGGCGGCCGGATATCGGGCGTTCAAGACGAAGGTGGGCATCTCTTCGCCCGAACACGACGCCGAACGCGTGGCGGCGGTCCGCGCCCGCGCGCCCGACGCGCCGCTCTGGATCGACGCCAACCAGGCCTACACCCTCGACCAGGCTCTCCGCCTGGCCCGCCGCATCGAGCCGCTGGCGGTCAGCCTGCTCGAACAGCCGCTCCGGGCCAACGACCCGATCGGCCTGAGCCGGCTGCGCGACCGGAGCCCGATCCCGATCGCCCTCGACGAAAGCCTGGTCCACCCGTCCGACCTGGCCACCTTCATCCGTCTCGGCGCCCTCGACCTGGCCGTGGCCAAGGTCCAGCGAACCGGCGGCCTCCTGCTGTCCCGCCGCCTCTGCTCTCTGGCCGAGGACAGCGGCATCGGCCTCGTCGGCTCCGGTCTCACGGACTCCGCCCTGGGCCTGGCGGCCTCCCTCCATCTGTTCGCGGCGTTCGGCATCACCCACCCGGCCGACCTCAACGGCCCCCAGTTCGTCCGATCACCTTACGTACGCGGTCCAGACGTTGTGATCAGCGACGGCACCGCTCACGTGCCCTCCGGTCCCGGCCTGGGCGTGGAGGTCGACGAGGACGCGGTCCGGGCCCTGGCCGTCCCTCAACCGGCTTGGCCATAGGCCGTACGCGACCACCCGCGCACCAGCGGGCCCAGCTCGGTGTCGCACTCGTCTCCCGCACCCGTCCCGCCCCTGATGATCGGCAGTGAGCGCGGGCCGGATCGCCCACGATCTCTTCGTCGTCCATATCCGCCCTGGTCAACCGCCATCCCAGAGGACCATCGGAGGAAAAGGACCGGGACTTTCGGCCCTACTGCGGCCGTCGGAGCTCCGACAGCATGGAGCGAGGGGGATCCGGCTGGAGGCGAAGATGAACGGGAAACATGCCAATCCAGGCCAATATATGGAACATTTCCAACTTTCCGAGCAGGCGGTGAACGGCGCCGCGAAGATCATGGTCAGTGGAGAGGTCGACCTGGCTGCCGCGCTGCCGCTGCAGGAGCTGCTCTTCGGCACGATGAACGGCCCGAGTTCGACCACCGAGGTCGACCTGGGCGACGTGTCGTTCATGGACGCGTCAGGACTCACAGCGCTCATCCGGGCCGATACCAAGGCCCGAGACGTCGGCGGACAGCTGCACCTGTCCCATGTCCCCGAACGTGTCTTCCGCCTCCTCAGGATCTTCGATCTGGATCGTCGATTCTCCATCCTGACCTGATCACCTGTGTGACAAGCGGCTCGCCCACCGTGCGGGTGCGCGCCAGGTGCCGCGATCGAGACCGCGGCGTCGTGAGCCCAGTTCCACAGTGCCCCAGCAGGCGCGGATGCGCATTGTCCACGTTTCGTGGTGGGATGCTGCGCTATGAGATCGCTGAAAGGCGCAGTGACAGGGCTCATGGTCGGCGCGGTCGTGGCCTTGATCTACGCCGATACGATCGCACAGGAGCACGAGCTCGGCACGATGCTCAACAGTGCGCTGATGCTCTTGGTTCCTTTCCCGATCGGTGCGGCGGGCGCGGCGCTGCTGCGGATACCGCGCTGGGGTGCCGTGGCGATCGCCGGGCCGATCGCCACGCCCGTACTGGGATCGGCGCTGATGCAGGTCATCCCCGACTTCTACCTCTTCGGCTTCGACGAGATGTGGACCACCGGGGTGTGGGTGGTCGCCGGGGTGCTCGGGTACGTGGCGGCAGCGTGGTGGGCCCGCGACCGGTGGGTCGCGATCACGGTCACCGGCGTGCTGTTGTCGGTGCACGTGATCTCGGGCCAGGTGCGGGATCCGCTGAACGAGTGGCAGGAGGCCCTGGCCTTCCGGCGGTCGGGCATCCCGCTGGTCGCACCGGAGCTGCCGGGCTACTCCATCAGGCGAGCCGAGCTGTGGACCGGCGAGGAGGACGGGACGGCGATCCTGCTCGAGTACACGCGCCCGGACCGGACGGACGTCCAGGTTTTCCTCCGTCCTGCCACGGCCGCCACGCCGAAGACCGCGTGCGGCTCGCCGTTCCCTGTCCTCATCTGGGGCACGGACGGCGTCTCCTGCACCCCGTCAGAGGGTGACCGGTGGATCCGTGAGGACTCGAGCGGGGAGGTCGCGGCGTTCGCCTGGCACGGGAGCGCTCTGGTCCAGGCTTCCGGCATGGCCTTGACCCCTCAGGAGCTGTTCGCGCTCCTCGACAGCCTGCGTCCCGTCACGGCCGCCCGGCTCGCCCGGGTGTAGCCGGTTGTCATGCGGCCTGGGCTGCCGCCGTCCGCGTCCATGACCGAGCGTTTGGGTCACCTCGGTCCGGCAGAGGCGTGCCCGGCTTTCGGGAGTGCCAGCATCACGAGCGCCGTGATCAGGTAGAGCGCGGCGGAGGCGATCAGGACGATGCCGAGCGCGTGACCGTAGTCGGGCAGCACCGGTGCTCCGGTGGCTGAAGCGGTGACGGAGGTGAAGAAGATCGTGCCGAGCACGGCGATGCCGACGGCGCCGCCGATCTGGTTGACGGTGGAGAGCACCCCGCCCGCGGCGCCCGCGTTGCGTCCGGGGACGCCGGCGAGGACGACGTTGACGAGAACGGGTGCGGCGAGACCGAGGCCGAGGCCACCGATGAGGAGCGCGAGGGCGAGGGGCCAGTATCCGGGATCGTCGCCGTCCTTGACGATGTACCACAGGACGAGCTGAGAGGCCGCGATGGTGAGCGAGCCGGCGATCAGGAGCGTTCTGCCCGCCTTGGCGGCGAGAGCGACGCCGAGGCCGGAGGTGATGATCGAGCCGAGCGCGTACGGGAGGATCACCAGGCCGGTCTCCCATGCGGTTCGGCCGGTTCCGTTCTGGAGGTAGATCGAGAGGGTGAGGAAGTACGGCCCGATGCCGCCGAAGAAGAGCACCGAAGCGCTCAGGCCGACTGCGAAGGCGCGGATTCTCAGCAGGGCCGGGTCGAAGACAGGTTCGTCTCCGCGTCCGGTGAGGCGGCGCTCGTGGGCGAGGAAGATCGCGAGCACGATGATTCCGGCTGCGAGAAGGGCGTAGCCGGCCCAGGTCCATCCCCAGGTCTCGGTCTGGATGATCGGCAGCAGCAGGAGAAGGATGCCCGTGGCCGCGAGGAGCGCGCCGGGGAGGTCCAGTCGCGCGGTCGAGGCGGAGCGGGACTCCGGCAGGGCCTTCGCGCCGATGATGAACGCCAGGATCGAGACGGGCACGTTGATCCAGAAGATCGTGCGCCAGCCCAGGTCGAACAGGTTGATGTCCACGAGCAGCCCGCCCAGCAGCGGGCCGGCGACCGAGGCGAGGCCCTGGACCGCTCCGTAGGCGCCGAACGCCTTGGCACGATCGCCCGGAGCGAATGACGCCCGGATGATCCCGAACACCTGCGGGACCATGATCCCGGCGGTCAGTCCCTGCCCGGCCCGCATGCCGATGAGCATGCCCGGATCGACGGCCAGCGCGCACAGCGCCGAGGTGACCATGAATCCGGCCAGCCCGATCATGAACAGCCGCTTGCGGCCGTACTGATCACCGAGTCGTCCACCGGTGATCAGGCCCGCGCCCAGGGCGAGGGTGTAGGCGGCGATCGTCCACTGGATCTCAGCGGCTCCGGCGCCCAGGTCTTGGGCTATCGCCGGGGCCGCGACGGTGACGATCGTCGCGTCGAGAAGGTCCATGAAGGAACCGAAGAGCACCACCAACAGCGCCATGGTCGCGCCTGCCGGAGATGCCTCGGTGGTGAGGGTGCCCTCTCGGGGGCTCGGTGAATCGGTCATGCCGGTCACCATGGCGGGCATAGTTGCCATCGAGTGACCGCTATCGGTGGGAGAATCGGACAATCATGGCTGCCACCTCCGCGCGGACGCTCAAGCTGCTGTCCATCTTCGGGATCGGTGCGACCCTGACCGCCGAGAAACTCGCCACCCGTCTCGGAACGTCGGTGAGAACCGTGCGTCGCGATATCGATACGCTCCGGGACCTCGGCTACGAGATCGAGGCCGTCCGCGGAGCGGGTGGAGGATATCGGCTCGGGCGTGCCACCCGCCTGCCGCCGGTCGTGTTCGATGAGGACCAGGCCGTCGCCACGGCCGTCGCGCTCCAGACCGTGCCGACGGTGCTCTCCGGCATCCGCGAGAACGCGGCCCGTGCTCTCGCCACACTGCACCAGGCGATGCCCGCGCGCAGCCGCGTGCACGCCGAAGCGTTCACCGTCATCACGGCCCGCAACTACTGGGAGTTTCCCGCGCCGCCGATCGACGCCGAGATCGTCCGCGCCGTCGGCAGCGCGATCAACCGGCAGCACCTCGTTCGCGTGGACTACACCGGTGACGGCGAACCCGTCACGCTCACGCTGGAGCCGCACGACCTCGTGGTCTGGGCCGCACGCTGGTACCTGGTCGCCTTCGACCCGGATGCGGACCGATGGCGCGCGATGCGCATGGATCGCATCGAACCACACATGCCCACGCACACCCCCTTCGACCGACGTGACATCCCGCACGGCGATCCCGTCGCCTTCGTCATGACCGCACACGACCGCGGAGACGCCGCCGCCGAATGGCCATGCCGCGGCTCAGCCGTCCTCGCCCTGCCCGCCTCCACCGTCGCCCGGTTCGCCCCCGGCGGATCGACAGTCGGGTACGTCACCGAAACCACGTGCCGGCTCACGCTCGGCGCATGGTCATGGCCAGGACTGGCGGGACTGCTCCTCACCTTCGACGCCGACATCACCGACGTCGAACCGGCCGAACTCAGGCAAGCCCTGCGCTCCGTGCGCACCCGCATCACCAAGGCCACCCGACCCGACCGACCTCACCAGTGATCTCACAGAGGGACATGCCAGCGTAGCCGCGTGCCTTTCCCGTCCGGGCCCGGGCTCTCCAACTCGGCGGCGCCGCCCAGGCGGCCTGCCCGTTCCTCGATGTTGCGCAGGCCACTTCGGCGTCCGCCCTCCCCCAGGCCGACGCCGTTGTCGGAGACCACGAGGGTGACGCCGTCTCTCGACACCTCGGCCGAGACGTCGGCGCGGGTGGCGTGGGAGTGGCGTACGACATTGGACAGGGCCTCGCGCAGGACGGCCAGCAGCTGCTCGGCGACGCCTTCGGGCACCAGCGTGTCGATCTGGCCTTCCATCCGCAGGCCCGGCATGAACCCCAGATGGCTTCCGGCGCCCTCCACCAGGTCCACGATCTGCCCCCGCAGGCTGGGCGCGGCCTGGTCGTGGGAGACCTGGAGGGCGAAGATGGACGAGCGGATCTGCCGGATCGTCTCGTCCAGCTCGTCGATGCCGCGCTGCAGCCGTTTGGCCGCCTCCGGATGGTCCACCAGCCGCACGGTGCTCATGAACGTCATCGCGGTCGCGAACAACCGCTGGATCACCACGTCGTGCAGGTCCTTGGCGATCCGGTCCCGGTCCTCCAGCAGGCCGAGCCGCTCCGCGTCCCGGCGCGCCTCGGCCAGTTCCAGCGCGATCGCCGCCTGGCCCGCGAAGGCATGCAGCATCTGCCGGTCCGCGGCGCTGAACGGCAGCCGCCCGTCCCGCTTGGCCAGCGCGAGCACCCCGCGCACCTTCGGCGGGGCGCCGAGCGGGATCATGAGCCCGGGGCCGTAACCCAGCCGCCGCAGCGGCGAGTCCAGGTGCGGAGCGCTCTGCAGGTCCGCGTCGGTCAGCGGCTCCCCTTGGGCGAACACGTCGCCGGCGAGCGTGGCCGACATCTCGAAGGCGGTTCCCAGCATTTCCTCGGCGCCCTCTCCTTCCACGACCTGCGCACGCAGCGAGTCGCCGGCCGGGTCCGGCAGCAGCACCTGGACCAGGTCGGCGTCACTCATCTGGCGGGCGCGTGCGGCCACCACGGCGAGCACCTGACCCGGTTCGGCGCCGGACAGCAGGCTCGTGGTCACCTCCGAAGAGGCCTGCAGCCAGGTCTCGCGCCGCCGCGACTCCTCGTACAGGCGGGCGTTCTCGACGGCGACGCCGGCCGCGGTGGCCAGCGCGATCACGATCGCCTCGTCCTCCTCGTCGAACTCGCCGCCGCCGCGCTTCTCGGTCAGGTAGAGGTTGCCGAACACCTCGTCACGCACCCGTACGGGGACACCGAGGAAGGTGCCCATCGGCGGGTGGCCGGCCGGGAAGCCGTACGACTCCGGATGATCCGAGATGCGGCGCAGCCGCAGCGGCCGGGCGTCCTTGATCAGTAACCCGAGCAGGCCGAGCCCATGCGGCCAGTGCTCGATGCGAGCGATCTCCTCCTCGCTCAGCCCGACCGGGATGAACTGGATGAGGGTGTTCTCCTGGCCCACCACGCCGAGCGCGCCGTAGCCGGCGTCGACCAGCTTGGTCGCGGTCTCCACGATGCGCCGCAGCACCGTTTCCAGGTCGAGGTCGCTGCCCACGGACACGACGGCCTCGAGCAGCGCGTGCACCCGGTCCCGGGTGGCCAGCACGGCGTTGAGCCTTACCTGCAGCTCGGCCAGCAGCTCATCGAGCCGCATGTGCGGCATCAACGGACGGTGCTCGCTTTCCATATCGATCAGTCTGGCATCCCACAAAAACGCTTCCTACCCTCCGTTCCCGGGGTCCCCAGGCCACCTCGGAAAGCGGCGCCACGGGGAAACGGAGTCCGGCCTCCGACGTCAGCGGCCACCCGGATCATGGACGAGAGCGGCGTCGAACGGCCGGTCGCCAACCGCCGGGACCTGCGCGACGATGACGGCACCAGGCGCCGCACGCCCTCATCCGGGGACAGTGGCGGGGACCAGTTCGTAGCCGGTGATGATCTGCGGACGGATGCGGATCACCTGGTCCAGCTGTCCCATCACCCAGGGCTTGATCATGGACTTGAGCCGGGCCGCCTCACCGGGATCCCGCACGAGCTGGGCGAAACCGGTGACGACCACGTTCCAGCCGAGGCGTTCCTCGACGTCCAGTTCGTCCGCTTCGAAGGCCACCACGGCTTGGAACGCCGCCACTTCCGCGCTCAGGATGGTCCCCGCGCTGGTGCGGATGACGATCTGCCCGTCGGCGACGACGTGATTCACCGGCCGTACGGCCGGAAGCGCGTGCCGCGTGAACACGACCCGTCCGAGCGGCACGCCGGCCAGCCGTCGCAGTGAGTCCGCCGCGGACAGTTCCTTGAGGTTACGGCCGTTCATACCGCCAGACCGCCTGTCGTCCTGTAGTTCACCGCGACAGCCTGCTGTACGGGCGAGGCCAGGAATAGGGTCCAACGTCCCTTCTTGGCGCTTCTTCTCCGGACTTCCGCCGCCGCAGTGCGATGTGCCCGTGGGGAGGTTGCCCGCGTGACAGGACCGGCCCGGGAGCGGGTGCCGCCCGGCCCCTTTCGGTGAAGCGGCCGATCTCGTACGCCCACCGCGGCATGGCGTGCGCCACCCTCGACGATCGAGCGCCTCGGGTGCGCCCGGCTAGGGACTTTGGCCTCTTTGTGATCGTGGATCGCGTGACTAACGTCGGGCGCATGATTCGCGTGTTTCTCCTTGACGACCATGAGGTCGTACGGCGCGGGGTCGCCGCCTTGCTGGACTCCGAGGACGACATCGAGGTCATCGGAGAGGCGGGAAGCGCCGAGTCGGCCATCGCCCGCATCCCCGCGCTCAAGCCCGACGTCGCGGTGCTGGATGTGCGGTTACCGGATGGCAACGGCGTGGACGTGTGCCGAGAGGTCCGTTCCCGGGTGCCCGGGCTGGCCTGCCTGATGCTGACGTCGTTCGCCGACGACGACGCGCTGTTCGACGCGGTGATGGCCGGGGCGTCCGGGTATGTGCTCAAGCAGATCCACGGCTCCGACCTGGTCGGCGCCGTACGCACGGTCGCCTCGGGACAGTCCCTGCTCGACCCGCAGACCACCGCCGCCATGCTGCAACGCCTGCGCGACCAGGCCGCCCGGAAGGACCCCCTCGCCGCGCTGACGGAACAGGAACGCCACATCCTCGACCTGATCGGCGAAGGCCTGACCAACCGGCAGATCGGCGAACGACTGTTCCTGGCCGAGAAGACGGTCAAGAACTACGTCTCCAACCTGCTCGCCAAGCTCAACATGCAACGCCGCACCCAGGCCGCCGCCCTGTCCGCCCGCCTGCGGGCCTACAAGCCAGAATGATCACTTCAGCGTGCCTGGGCAGACGCCGGTCACACCGCCGCTACGCTCGCCCGGCCGCAGCGGATGCCGTTGCACGGGCCGGCACGGCGGTGGCTGTGTCGAACAGTCGACCCTCGCTGGAGGCCTTCCGCTTCGGCCCCGACACAGCCTCCTCCCTCACCCGACCTGCGGATTTCCACTACTTCGGGCCCCTGCCGGGTCCGGGACGACCTGCCGTTGCGCCACACGGATCTCGTCCGCGCCGGCCACGGTCTCTCGTGTTCGGCAGAGCGGGCGGCGCAGCAGGCTGACCGCTGCTGAGCACTGACAGCGAGGACACAGCGCCGGTAGAAGGCCCCGAAGGGCCGGCTGGAGGGTCCGGACCGAGTGCGTGACCCGTCCTGTCCCCGGTGCGGTCACGAGGTGCGGCTCAGCTCGCGGGCAGGGCGGTGGCCGGCAGAACGACACCGAGCGACCCCACCAGTGAGGCCACTGCCATGGTCCGCGCCAGCCGGGGACGGGCCGCGCCTGATGTCCAGCCGTGGAGACCGGCGGCGGCCATGACCGCGCAGAAGAGCAGCAGCTTGGCGGCCAGGATCCGGCCATAACCGGGATCGGCGAGCGAGGACCAGGTGACACCCTTGTGCCGGGCGAGCGCGACACCGGTGCCGATTTGGACCGGCAAGAACGCGGCCACGGCGATGATCCCGAAGCGGCGGCCGACCGCGGTCAGCACCTCGGCCCGCGGTTGATCCTCCAGCAGGCGACGCGCCAGGGGCAGCACCACCAGCGACACCGTGAGCTGCCCGCCGACCCACAAGGCCGCGGACAACACGTGCAGGAACCGGACCATCGTCCACCAGGTCATCGTGCACCCACTTGGAACATGTCGTCCGCGCCTCCTTCGGCTTCTCGCATCCTGAAGTCCACCGTCGGCATGGTCGGGCCATGGTACAGCGACGTCGGTGTGTGGCCGCATCGCCGAGGATCACATCGCGCCGCCCTTTACAGTGTAGATCAACTCCTTGGGGCCAAGCCGGCCGCGCCGCTTGATGGCCCTACTTCGCCTGCATGGCCGCGATCAAGGAGTGGAACGGCGCCCACATGCCGCTCAGCCACACGTCGGCCTTCCTGGATGCCACCTGGAACGCGACCTCGCCGAGAAGCGGGCGACCCGACCTGGGCGACCGAGTCGATCGGCGACATCGGCAGCGATGACCGCCCGCGCCGTTGGGCCATTCGCCACCGACGCCAACCCGATGAGCAACCGCGACCGCCCAGGCATGATCGCCTCCGCCATCTCGACCGCCAAACTCCGCCACGACGGCGTCGCGAGATCGGCACATATCCGACAAAGGCCAACATGCGCAATAAATTCAATTAATGACAATCCTTACCACTTTTGTCGCAACATCTTTACCTTTTCCTTATAACGCCGAAGATGCGCCACAGGCGGCGCTGGGAATGTAGAACCCGATCACCGCATTCAGATGCACGCCTCCGCACGGACATACTCAGACTTGCCGGTGATCTATTTTGTTCACTTCCCAAGTGCACCCAACGGATAAATTATGCGATTTCATCGACGAAGCGCCCTACTGGCTGCCGCGATATGCACGCTGGCCAGCACCCAAAGCGGCGTGGCCGCGCATGCCGACAATGCCGCCCCGCCGGCAACCCGGCTCGTCCAACCCATGGCCTTCCGCACCACGGCGCCCCCGGACAAAAGCGAGACCGAAACCGGGAGTACGCAGAGCAGCGGCCAGGTATGCGGATCACCGTACATAACCGGAGACCCGGATCTGGGACCGAAGCTCCTGCCCCAGACCGGCTACATCAGCAATCTCCTGCGCGGCTACGTGCCGTTGGGCGGCCTGAGTCCCCAGCATTTCCTCGGGCGCTACTGGGACTACGTCGTGAACAACTACCGTTTCCCGCCCGACGCCGGATTCGCCCGTTCCGGCGATTATCCCAACGGCAGACTGCTGCTCAAGACGACGTTTCTCCAGCCTGGCATGAGACTCGACCGTTTCGGCGGCTACACCGGGTCATTCTTGGCGCCACTGGGCGACCTGTACACCAGGCGCGCGTTGCCACCGCGGAATCTCAACACCAACGCACAGGATCCCGAGCACCTGTGCAACTATCACGCGTTCCGGGTGCTCAAGTCGTTCCGCGTCGATGTGGGCCCGGTGGCGCCCGCCTTCGAGCAGCCAGGCGGCGGCACGCAATATCACGTGCTCAGCAAGTACATTCCCGAAGCTCCTCAGACAAGCGAAGAAGTCCCGATCAGCTGGTTGCTGCTGAACGGTTATCTGGAAGAGATCGAGCCGGTCATCCTGACCGACCTCAGGGCCGGCTCTCCCATCACCAAAAACGGCACGGTAAGCAACCAGACCACCGCCATAAGCCCTCGGACCACGAGCGACAAGGCCGGCGGGCAGCAGCTGAGCCGTACAAGCGCCGGAAAAGCGTGACGGGAAAAGCTCTCCTGTCCGCTGAGGCCAGGTAGGCACCGGCAGCGCTCGCCTTCAGCGCGATTGGCACATCTCACTGAAGGCGAGCGGCCGCGCAGTCCGGAGGCCGCGACCGCGACGGGAGCCGGTCGACGGGATCGCGACGCCCACCCCTTCCGAGGGGTGGGCGTGGGGGTCGCCGGCTACTTGAGGTAGGGGTTGTGCCGAACGAGGGGGAGGTTGCCGAGTCCGAGGGTGGTTCCCGCGTCGGCGAGGGCGAGGCCGGCCAGGACGATCGCGTAGACGATGTGCTCGTCCATGAACGGGTTGTTGGCCAGGGGCAGCTCGGCCGCCCACATGAGAGCCAGCATCGGGCCCCCGGTGACCGCGGCGATCCTGGTGCCGACGCCCAGGACCAGCGCCAGGCCGATGCCCAGCAGACCGGCCATGAACAGCCAGTCCACCCACGCCAGCCCGGCCAGCGAGCCGAAGAAGCCGCCCAGCGCGTTCTCGCCGGTGCCCTTGAGGAACCCGGTCGTCGGGCTGCCGCCGGAGATCCAGGCGCGGTCTGCCGGGGTGGCTAATCCCCAGCCGAAGGTCTTGTCCAGGAACGCCCACAGGAAGATCCAGCCGATCGAGATCCGGGCGATCGCCCAGACGTAGTCGACGGGACGGCGGGTGGTGGCGGTGCCGGTGTCCGTGCCGGGCCTGTTGACGGTGGTGTTCATGACGGCCCCCTTTCGGTGGGGATCGGTCGTCCTTGTCACATCCCAAGCAGACCGTTTTCGCTCTCTTCGAGGCAGTGCCGTACGGCCCGCGGCGGCCGGGACCTTCGTCCCTCAGCCGCCGTCCCGGAAGGACCCCTGGACGATGAGGAGGTCGTCCTTGTCGAAGGTCACCTCGGATCTCACGTCCACGACCCCCTCGATCAGCCGGATCTGCTCCGTCAACGCCAGGGCCTGGGATTTCCACTCGACCACGCCGCTGATCGTCACCACGCCCTGGTGGATGCCGACGGTGAACGCCTCGGGATCCGGCAGGACGGCTCTGACGTCCGCTGCCAGTTCCTCGGCCGGGCGGGTGAAGACGCGCAGCACATCGCGCTGGTGCAGGGTGCCGACGATGCGTCCGGTGTTCATGTCGATCACGGGCAGCTGCTTGACGCGCTCGGCGTGCATCAGCCGGGCCGCGTCCCGCACGGAGGTGTCCGGTGTGACGGTGATCGCCGGGGAGGTCATGAGCTGAACGGCGGTCACGCCCGCGGCCTTCCGGTGCTCCTGCTGCCGCCGGCGAGACTCGAAGATCGGCACGCCGTGCCTGACGGTGTCGGCCTCCTTGAGGAGGAGATCGTCTTCGGAGACGACCCCCACGGGCCGTCTGTAGGCGTCGATCACGGTGACCGCGCCCACCGCGAACCGCTCCATGGCCTCCACGATCTCGGCGAAGGAGGCCTCCTTCAGCACGGCGATGGCCACCCGGCCCATGACGTCCTTGACTTCGATCGACATAGCTCCACCTCCGCTTTCACGATCCGCCGGCCCTGCCTCCTGCGGCAGTGGCCAACGTCCCCGATGCCGGGTGACCAAGGTCCTGACCGGCGATTGTCAGGCGCGGACCACCGCCACCGGGCAGTGCGCGTGGTGCAGGACACCCCGGCTGACCGAGCCGAGCAGCATCGAGCCCAGGGCTCCGCGCCCGTGCGAGCCCACCACCAGCAGGTCCGCCCGCTCGGACGCGTCGGTGAGCGCTTCGACGGGGTGGGCGGATTGGACGTCCTCGACCACCTTCACCTCTGGATGGTCAGCGCTGAGGATCTTCACCCGCTCGCGGACGACCTGATGTTGCGCCGTACGGATCTCGTCCATGTCGTAGCTGATCTCCGGCGCGAAGGCGTGCACCGGCAGTTGCCAGGCGTGCACCAGCCGCAGCGCGCTCCCGCGCAGATTCGCCTGCTCGAAGGCGTAGGCCAGCGCGGGCTCGCACGCCGGCGAGTCGTCCACCCCGACCACGACCTCCTGGCACACCGGCCGCCGCTCGCCGCGTACGACCACGACGGGACAGGGCACGTGGCCGGCCACGTGCATGCTGACGGAGCCCAGCAGCGCGCCGGTGAACCCGCCCAGCCCCCGGCTGCCGACCACGACCTCGGTGGCGTCCTTGGCCTGCTCGCGCAGGACCTCGGCGGGCGTGCCCTCGAGGTCCTCGGTCGTGACCTCAATGGTGAGCTGGCGCGCGCACACGAGCACTTCCGCCTCACGCAGGATCCTCTGTCCCTCGCGCCGCAGCGCGTCCGGGAGAGCGTCGATGGGGTACTTGCGGATCTGGTACGGCGAGCGGTCCATGGCGTGGACGATCCGCAGCGGCACCCGCATGCGGTACGCGTCGTCGGCCGCCCATTCCAGCGCGGCGCGCGAGTTCTCCGAGCCGTCGGCTCCTACGATGATCACGATACGCCTCCTTTCGTCACCCTCCATCCGACCCGCTCACGCCCGTCCGCAGCAGGGCCGGAGGTCGGTCCCGCAAGGGCCGAAGGACTCTGTCCGCCGAGCGGGTGACTGGCTAGCTTCGTGAACATGACCAGGGAGGACACGCTCATGACCGGCACCGGCGACTTCGCGCGTCGCATCAGCTACCACCGTCATCGGCTCGGCCTCACCGCCGAACAGGTGGCGGACCGGGCGGACATGTCCGCCGGATACGTCCAGCACCTCGAAAGCCATCTGGGCGCTCCTGACACAGGTACGGTGGCCCGCCTGGCCACCGCCCTCGAAACGACGGCCGAGGACCTGCTGGGCGGCGGCCGCGATCGTCCTCCAGGCCCCGGATCCGGCTCGGCCGACGCGGTCCTGGAAGTCCTCGAACCCGAGGAGTGCCTGCGGCTGGTCGCCCCGGGCGGCATCGGCCGGGTGGCGTTCAACGGCCCGGAGGGGCCCACGGTGCTGCCCGTGAACTACAAGGTCCACGACGGCGCCATCGTCTTCCGCACCGCCCACGGCGGCCCCATGGACCAGGACCTGCGCAGCGGCGTGGAAGGCGTGGAGATCAAGATCGGCTTCCAGGTCGACCGGATCGACGAGGCCCAGAGGGAGGGCTGGAGCGTCCTCGTCCAGGGCCCCGCCCACCACGTGCCCGAGGACGAGGTCATCCGGGCCGACGTCACCCCGTGGGCGGGTGGCGAGCGTCGGCTCTACATCCGCATCGTCCCGCACCACATCACGGGCCGCCGCATCCACGGCCTCTGAGCCCTCAGGTTTTCCCGCGGGCTCCTGCCCTCCTCGGGCTCGGCCTGAGCTCGTCCAGGGCCTCGCGCAGGTAGCCCGGAAAGGCCCACACGTCGGGAACCAGCTCCCCGCAGGCGGTGAACCCGACGTCGAGATGACCGTTGTAGGAGAAGGCCGTGACGTTCACGGCGCCGCTCACATCGGTGACCACGGACACCGGATAGTGCGCCAGCAGCCTGACCCCGGCGATCCGCAGCGGGAACTGCGGGCCGGGAACGTTGGAGACGACCACGTTGACAGGCGGCCCCGTACGTCCCAGAAGATCAAGCGCGGCGCGGTCGGCCAGGCCGTTCAGGGCGGCGGGCATGCTCTCGCTCAGGTCACGCAACAGGCGCGCGGGGGTCAGGGCGAACCGCTCCTTGATCTGCCGCATCCCCTCGCTCACGAGTTCGAGCCGCCGGCGGGGGTCGTCCACGTGCGTGGGCAACTGTGTGATCATCATGGTGACCTGGTTGCCCTCGTTCACGCCTTCCTGACCGCGTACGGAGAACGGCACCCCTGTGACCAGGGGGATCTCCGGCAGCGCCGCGTGGGCCAGCAGCCAGCGCCGCAACGCGGAGGCCACGAGCGCCATCACGACGTCGTTCACGGTGACGCCGAAGGCGTTCTTGACCCGTTTGATCTCCTTCAGCGGCAGTTCGGCGAAGGCGTAACGGCGGCGGGAGGAGACCGGGCCGCTGAGCGGGGTGTGCGGGGCCTCCATGTCCGGCAGCTCAGGCCGGGGTGCGCGCCGGATCAGCCGCGCGACACCGCTCGCGCCGGGCAGCCGGGAGATGACGGGGAGCTGGTCCAGCACCGGCAGGGCCTCGCCCGCGAACCGCAGCAGGTGCGCGGGATTCCCCGCAAGGTGCCAGGCGCTCCTGGCCAGCATCCGCCACAGCCCCGGAGGGGCTTCGAGCTCGTACGAGGCCGCTTCGGGCACGGGATCCATGAGCGCGGCGAGCACCTCCGCCCCCGTCAGCCCGTCGACGGCGGCGTGGTGGACCTTGGCGTAGATACCGCAGCGGCCGCCGGCCAGGCCGTGGATCAGGTACATCTCCCACAGGGGACGGGTTCGGTCCAGGCGGCGCTCGTGCAGGCGGGCCACCTGCTCGCCCAGCTGCATGTCGTCACCGGGAGGGGGCAGGGTGAGCTCCCGGACGTGATGGTCCAGGTCCACCTCGCCGTCGTCGGCCCAGTACGGGTGATCCAGGCCGAGGGGCACGCGGACCAGTCGCTGCCGGAGCTGCGGCACCCCGGCCATCCGCTCCGCCAGCCTACGCTGGATCTTCTTCCTGGACAGGTCCTTGTACAGCACGGCCAGACCGCCGACGTTCGCGACGTTGGTGGCGGTCTCGAAGTTGAGGAACTGCGCGTCCAGCGCGCTGAGCTGCCGCATGTCTCTCCCCTCCCCTCATTCCACTGTGCGCCACCGCGCCGCCCCAGGGCCACAAGTCCCCCCTTGAACAGGGCCAACGACCTGATCGGCCGACTCGGCGTACGATGATCAGCGTTTGGGAGCCACGGCGGCGGCGTTGGCGGTGACGATCATGGCGATGGCCAGCCACGAGGCCGCGTCAAGGCGCTGATCGAGAACGACCATGCCGATCAGGGCGGCGAACACCGGGTTGACGCTCATGAAGATACCGAAGAAGTGGGCGGGGACCCGGCGCAGCGCGAGCAGGTCGGCGAGAAACGGCACCGCGGAGGACAGCACCCCCGCGGCGAACGCGCACAGCAGGGCACCGGCGGTGGGCCGGTGGAGCCACAGGACGGCGACGCCGACGGGCAGGTAGAGCACGCCGGAGACGGCCGCGGCGGCGGCCGATCCCTGCAGCCCGGGCAAGCGCTCGCCCACGGTGCGGTTGAGCAGGACGTAGCAGCCCCAGCAGACGGCGGCGACCAGGGCCAGGCCGATGCCGACGTAGTCGGTGCTGGGCTGGGGGCGGGCGAGGATCGCCACGGCCGCCGCGGCGGCGAGAGCGCACACCAGATCGGTACGGCGGCGCGAACTCGCCAGCGCCACGGCGAGCGGGCCGAGGAACTCCAGGGTGACCGCGAGTCCGAGCCCGATCCGGCCGATCGCCGCGTAGAGCGTCAGGTTCATGGTCGCGAACACCACGGCCAGCCCCAGCACCGGCCGCCACTGCTCGGCGCTGAACGAGCGCAGCCTCGGCCGGCCGGCGCTCAGCAGCACCGCGGCGGCCACCCATTGGCGCACCGCCACCACCCCCACCGGCCCGAGGACCGGGAGGGCGAGCGCGGCGACCGACGCTCCGACCTGGTTGGACAGCCCGCTGCCCACCATCAGCGCCATCCCGGACCACCGCGTCGGGCTCGTCCGCGACGCGGGAATGGCCGTCTCCGTGCCTGCTTCGAGTGCCATGGCACAACCATCCGGTACGCCGAAGCATACGCAAAATGCATCCAAGGACGTATCTATACTCTGGACGCATGGATGGTCGTAAGGAGCTGGAGCTGCGGCACCTGCGCTGCCTGGTCGCGATCGTCGACACCGGCAGCTTCACGGACGCCGGGATCGAGCTGGGCCTGTCCCAGGCGGCGGTCTCCCGCACCCTGCTGGCGCTGGAGCGGATCCTCGGGGTGCGGCTGCTGCACCGCACCAGCCGCACGCTCACCCCCACCACCGCCGGTGTGCAGGTCCTCGCCCGCGCCCGCCACCTGCTCGCCGAGGCCGACGA
Organism: Nonomuraea sp. NPDC003201; assembly: GCF_053590415.1. Taxonomy (NCBI): domain Bacteria; kingdom Bacillati; phylum Actinomycetota; class Actinomycetes; order Streptosporangiales; family Streptosporangiaceae; genus Nonomuraea; species Nonomuraea sp. NPDC003201. The sequence continues at coordinate 3,309 of NZ_JBSFTC010000069.1, read as the reverse complement.
GCTGGTCCACCAGGCCACCACCGGCCACACCCGGCTGCGCATCGGCCACGCCTGGTCCGCCATGGGCCGGCACACGGCCGAGTTCCAGCGCCGGTGGCACGACCGCTACCCCGGCATCGAGCTCCACCTGATCCGCCACAACACCCCCACCGGCGGCCTCGCCGAGGGCCTGTGCGACCTGGCCGTCGTCCGCACCCCCATCGACACCCGCCGCCACGCCCACGCGCTCGTCGGCCACGAGCGCCGCTACCTCGCCCTGGCCTCCGACGACCCCTGGGCCGGCCGCCGCAGCATCCGCCTGGACGAGATCCGCGAGCGCACCCTGGTGGTCGACCGCCGCACCGGCACCACCACGCTGGACCTGTGGCCCGAAGGCGCCCGACCCGCGACGGAGTACACCCACGACATCGACGACTGGCTCGCCGCCATCGCCACCGGCCGCCGCGTCGGCGTCACCCCGCAGGCCACCGCCAACCAGTACCGCCGCGACGGCATCACCTACCGTCCCCTGCGCGACGCCGACCCCGTACCCGTCCATCTCATCTGGCGGCGGCACGACCCCCACCCGGCCACCCACGCCGCCGTCGCCCTGCTCGCCGATCTCTACCGCGAAGGCGCCTGACGCTCAAGCGAAGCGTTCCCCAGCCCGCCCGGCCAGGTGCTCGGCGTCGGGATCGGCCCGTTCGCCTGGGTACCGTGTGAGCAGCGGCAAGGGGCCGCACCAGCAGCGCGATCGCCTTCACGATGTTCTCCCGCAGCACCTCCGGCTCCGGGTGCCTGGTGGACGCGCCGACCACGCCGTGGCCACCGCCATCAGCGTTATCACGACGAACTCGGGCGTGAAGGCGGGGTTGATCCGGCCCTCGCGCCGGCCATCGGCCACCGCGGCGGCCATGTCCTGGAACGATGCCGCCGGGACGGCGGCAGCTCAGCGCTCACTCGGCATGCCATTCGATCGCCGGGGTCCGCCCGTCGAAGCGGATCGGCAACCAGGCGTAGTCGGCGATCGACGTGTCGACCTCCGGCACGTCGAACGAGGCGGGCCGTTCACCGGCCTCCAGCGCCGCGAAGCGCCGGTCGGCTCGAACGACCCGGACAACGCGCGGTCGTCGGAGTCGGGCCCGAGGACTCAGTGGAACGCTACACAAACCCCGCCCGCTTGCGTGGAGCCTACATTACTGTAAGTATCTTTACAGTCACTCAATGTGCACGACCCTTTCAGGAGGCTCCCATGAACCGCCTGTCAGGCGCGCTGGCCGTCGTCGTCCTCGTGCTCGCCGCCGGCTGCTCCGGCCCGGCCGACTCCCCCACCCAGGACTCCGCGCACAACGCGATCAACATCCACCTGTACCAGAAGCCGAAGCGCTTCTCCCCGCTGGATCCGCCCACCGGCCCCGACCAGCAGGTCATGACGTTGATCTTCGACAACCTGCTGACCGTCGACGACTCCTACGCCTACGCGCCGCGCCTGGCCGAGCGCTGGGAGGTGGACGAGGACCGGATCACCTTCCACCTGCGCGCGGGCCTGAAGTGGAGCGACGGCATGCCGTTCACCAGCGAAGACGTGCTGTTCACCTACAGGCTGCTGGCCGACGCCAAGAGCGGCAGCGCGATGGCGGGCAAGCTGGCCGGGGCCGCCTTCGAGGCCCCGGACGACGCCACGTTCGTGATCAGGCCGGCCAGACCGAACGTCGGCTTCCTCAGCCTGATCGCCGGGCCGTTCGCCTTCATCCTGCCCGAGCACGTGCTCGGCATGGAGCCGGTGGACAAGATCGCCGGCAGCACCTTCTTCAACCACCCGACGGTCGGCATGGGCCCGTACACGTTCGTGACCTACAAGACCGACCAGTACGTGGAGCTGGCCGCCAACCCGCACTACCGCAAGCCTGTCGCGATCCCCAGGATCTTCCTCAAACCCATCAGCTCCGACGTGGCGACCGCGCAGCTCGGCACCGGCGAGATGGACCTGGTCCAGATCTCCCCCACCGACCTGCGGGCGGTGGAGGAGCTCAAGGGCGTCACCGTCTCGGCGAAGCCGAGCCCGGGCTTCATCAGGATCGCGGTCGACCAGAGCGACAAGCGCTTCGCCGATCCCCGGGTACGCCGGGCGATGCTCCACGCGATCGACCGCGAGGCGCTGGTCGCCAAGCTCCTGGCCGGCCGCGGCCGGGTGCAGAACTCCTCGTTCGTCACCCCCTGGGCGCTGCCCGGCACGCTGGAGGAGTACGCCTACGACCCGGCCAGGGCCAGGTCGCTGCTGGCCGAGGCGGGCTGGAAGGCCGGCCAGAAGGTGACGCTGTCGTGGATCCCCGGCCAGCGCGACCGCGACGTGACGGCCACGGTGGTGCAGGGCGCGCTGAGCGCGGCGGGGATGACCGTCGAGCTCAAGCAGGTGCAGGCGGCCGAACTGCTGGAGTCCTACGAGAAACGCACGTTCGACCTGGCGCTCTTCGGCGGCGGCAGCTACGCCGTGGACCCCTCCAGCAGCGTCACGATCATCAATTGCGCCGCTTTCTACCCCAGCGGGGGAAATATCAGTAACTTCTGCGACGAGTCGCTGGACACCCTCGCCGCTCAAGCCGACGCCCGCACCGACCGCGACCAGCGCGCCAAGCTCTACCAGGAGGCCGCCAGCAAGGACAACGCCCAGGTCCCGTACCTGTGGCTGTACAACCCCGACACCCTGTGGGCCACCGGCTCGCGGCTGCGCGGCTTCAAGCCCAGCGGCGACTTCACCACCGGCTTCTGGAACGCCGACGAGTGGACCCTGGCCGGCTGATGCTCGCCTACCTCGCGCGCCGGCTCCTGACCAACGCCGCCGTCTTCCTGCTCATCAGCGCCGGCGTGTTCCTCCTGGTCCGCGCCGCGCCCGGCGACCCGGTCCGGATGATGGTCGACCCCGAGCGGCTGGCCTCGGGCGGTCCGGCGTTCGTGGCCGCCAAACGCGCCGAACTCGGCCTGGACAGGCCGATCCTGGTCACGTACGGCATCTGGCTGCGTGACGTGCTGGGTGGCGACCTCGGCCACTCCTTCGTCAGCCGCCGCCCGGTCGCCGAGGTGCTCGGCGAGCGAATGGGGCCGACCGTGCTGCTCATGGGCACCGCCCTGGCGATCGGCCTGGTGCTGGCGGTGGCGGCGGGCACGCTGGCCGTGATCCGGCGCAACACCGCCGTCGACCACGCCACCACCGTCGCCGGCCTCGGCGCGATCTCGGTGCCCGGCTTCTTCCTGGGCATCGCCGCGATCTACCTCTTCTCGCTGCGGCTCGGCTGGGCGCCGTCGTCCGGCATGTCCACACCGGGCGACGGC
>NZ_JBSFTC010000068.1:0-43924 GCF_053590415.1 Nonomuraea sp. NPDC003201 | reverse complement strand
GTCACGGGCATGACCTGCGGGCACTGCGTGAGTTCGGTGAAGGAGGAGGTCGGTGAGGTGTCCGGGGTTACCTCGGTTGAGGTCGACCTGGCCAGTGGCCTGCTGACCGTGGAGAGCGACAGCCCTGTGGAGGCGGCGGACATCGTGGCCGCCGTCGAGGAAGCAGGGTATGAGGTGGCGAATCGGTCATGAACGCGGCGAAGAGTGATACCCCCGGGAGGCTCCAAGCGTCCGGGAACGACCACACGTGACCCGAGGAGAGATCACATGCGACGGCTCGCCGCGCTCGACCCCGCCGAAGCCCCGGAGAAGTCCCGGGAGTTGCTGAACGACATCATCGGCCGCACAGGCTCGGCCGGTGAGATGATCTCCACCATGGCGCACTCGCCGGCGATGCTCCAGGGCTACCTGGACCTGTCGCGAGCCATGAAGCGCAGCAAGCTGCCCCGCGCCCTCGGCGAGAAGATCTCGCTCGCCCTCCAGGAGTGGATCGGCTGCGGGCTCTGCCTCGACGCGCACGCGGCGGGCGCCCGGGCGGCGGGGCTGAGCGAGACGGACATCGCCCTCGCCCGCCAGGGCACCTCCACCGACGCCCGGGAGGCGGCGCTCATCGCGGTGGCCACCCGCGTGCTGGCCGAGCCGTCGTCGCTGACGGACGAGGACGTGGCCGAGTTGAGGGCTCATGGCTGGAGCGAGCGGATCATCGCGGAGATCCCCGGCCTGGTCGCCCTCAACCTGCTCACCGGCTCCTTCAACCTGCTGGCCGGCCTGAAGCCGGCCGAGCAGGCTACGTGAGCGGGCAGAAGCGGGTCTCGAAGAGCGTGCCGAAGGTCGTGAGGAAGTCGTTCCAGTCGCCGTTCAGGTTGGCGACCAGCGTGTGGGCGCCCTCGCGGTCGCCCATCGCGTACGTCACCGAGCCCTGGATGAAGCCGCCCCCGCCCCAGAGCGTGACCCCGCACGGGAGCTTCTGGGAGTAGACGCCGAGGCCGTACCTGGTGTTGGGGACCCAGTCCGCGCCCTCCGTCGAGACGGTGGTGAACATCTCCTTCTGCTGCGCGGGCGCGAGCAGGCGGCCGCGCAGCAGGGCCCGCAGGAACCGCTGCAGGTCGGAGGTGGTCGAGACCATCCCGCCGGCGGCCCCGGCCCAGCTCAGGTCCGCGTGCGTCACGTCGTGGACCTCCGCGGGCCCGCCGGCCTCGTCGAACTTCGAGTAGTGCCGGGCGTGCGGGTCGCGGATCGTGTTGTCGGCGCCGGGCAGGTACGTGCCCGTCAGGTGCAGCGGGCCGGCGATGCGGCGGTCGATCTCGTCGGCGATGGTCGAACCCGTCGCCCGCTCGACGATCATCCCCGCCAGGTTGTAGTTGACCTTGGAGTAGATGAAGCGCTTGCCGGGCTCCTCGGGGCGCGGGGTCTCCTGGCCGGGGACGGCGTCGGGGAGCCCGCTGGTGTGGTTGAGCAGCTGCCTGATCGTGATCTTGGTGCCGTCCCCGCCGAGGTGCTCCTCCACCACGCCGGGCAGCCACTTCGCCACCGTGTCGTCCAGGCTCAGCTTGCCGTCGGCCGCCACCTGCAGGACCACCGTGCCCACGAACGCCTTGGTGAAGCTCCCGATGCGGAAGTGCTCGCCCGGCCGGCGGTGGCGTCCGCTCTCCAGGTCGGCCACTCCCGCCGTCCCGAACCACGGTGCCGCGTCGCCGTCCCTGAGCTCGGCGACGACGCCGGGACCGCCGCCGTCGGCCACGGCCTGGTCGAGCGCGCGCTGGAGCTTGGCGTGGCCCCGGTCGGCCGCGGCGACGGGGATCGTCATCATGGTGGCCGTCGCGGTCAGGGCGGCGACGAGCAGGCCGGTACGGAGCATGGACATGGAGCCTCCATGGAGGTCGGAAGGGGCGTGGTCATCCACCGGGCAGAGGCGCCGGGGATGACAAGCAACGCTAGTTGACTAATCCGGGCTTAGTCAACATGAGTTGCTTGAAAGCCCTCTCCGATCCCCGGGCTCACGAAGGGCCGCTGACGTACCGGAGGGTCAGCTCGACCCTCATCATGAAGAGCGTCGTCGAGAACCGGCCACTGCCCCTGTGAGCCCCTGGTCACCCGAGCCCGTGGTAGGCCAGGTTCGCGGCCAGGGCGGCCACCGCCAGCGAGGAGAACACGGCCCACGGGCCGAAGTGGTAGTCGCGGGCCCGCAGGTGGGCGGCGAACGCCCCGAGGAAGTACAGCACCAGCCCGGCGGCGGCGAGCGTGCCCAGCGCCGGCACGGCGAACCCGGCCAGCAGCCCCAGCGCGCCCGCCCCCAGCAGCAGCCCCAACGGGAGCGTCCAGGACCGGGGGACGCGCATGATGTCCGCCTGGCGCTTCGGGTAGTCGTGGCCGATGAGGTTGGCGACGGCGGCCAGGCCGATGATCGCCGAGGCGAGGAGGGTGATGACGAGGTAGGCGGCGAACACGAAGGTCTCCTTCTCCATGAGGACGACGGCAGGTCGATCGCCTCACGGACGGGGCAGCGCCCCGGGGAGTGACAACATGCTCATGTGACATAGGTCATGCCGCCACGCCGGCGAGCTTCTCCGGGTTGCTGACCACGTGCACCGTCTTGATCGCCCCGTCCAGCAGGTGCAACGTGATCGCCAGCACCGGCGTGCGTCCCGAGCGGACGACGATCCCCGGGCCGCCGTTGACCTGGAGCACCTGAGCGTGCGAGTCGCCGGGCATGCGCCTGGAGAGGATGACGATCGCGCGGGCCACGTACTCGTGTCCGTGGATCGCCTTGCGGGGTGCGCCGGTGAGGCCGCCGCCGTCGCTCACCATCGTCACGTCCGGCGCCAGCACCTCCAGCAGGGCTTCCAGGTCGCCGCCGAGGCAGGCGGCCAGGAACCGCTCGGTGGCCTGCTGCCTGGTCGCCGGGTCGGCGTCGTAGCGGTGGCGCCGTTCCTCGACGGCCTTCCTGGCGCGGTGCGCGATCTGCCGCACCGCCGCGTGGTTGCGCCCGACGAAGTGCGCTATCTCGGCGTGGTTGTAGCCGAAGGCCTCGCTCAGCACGAACACCGCGCGCTCCGTCGGCGACAGGACCTCCAGCACGAGCAGCATCGCGGTCGACACCGAGTCGGAGAGCACCACGTCCTCGGCGACATCCGGGAGGGTGAGCATCGGCTCGGGCAGCCACGGCCCGACGTAGGACTCGCGCCGTACGCGTGCGCTGCGCAGCCGGTCGATCGCCAGCCGGGTGGCCACCCGTACCAGATAGCCCTCGGCGTCCGCGACGGTGGCCACGTCGACGCGGCTCCAGCGCAGCCAGGCGTCCTGCACCACGTCCTCGGCCTCGGTGACGCTGCCCAGCACCCGGTACGCCACGGCGTGCAGCAGACCCCGGTGCTCGGTGAACGTCCGCTCGGCCTCAGGCATTCGCGTCATGAGAAGGGCTTACCAGGACCACAAGCGGACCGCATCACTTGTCAAGGTCCGGTGTCAGGGCTACGATCACACCGACCTTTAGGAAACTTTCCTAAATAAGGAGTGGGGTCCGTGGTCCGTCCCCGTCGTCGCGGGATCCTGTCGTCGCTCGCCATCGCCCTGGCGATCCCCCTGATCATCGCCGTCCTGTCCCCGCCCGCCGCCGTGGCCCGGACGGCGCCGGCCACCTTCGCGCATCCCGGCGTGCTCGTCAGCAAGGCCCAGCTCGACTTCGTCCGCACCAAGGTCAGCGCCGGGGCCCAGCCGTGGAAGGGCGCCTACGACCAGATGATCGCGAGTCCGCTCGCGTCGTTGTCGCGGACCCCGAAGCCGCGGGCCGTCGTGGAGTGCGGCCCGTACTCCAACCCCAACAACGGCTGCACGGACGAGCGCCAGGACGCGCTGGCCGCCTACACCGACGCGCTGGCCTGGTACATCTCCGGGGACAGCCGGTACGCGCAGAAGGCGATCCAGATCATGGACGCCTGGTCCGCCGTGATCACCGACCACACCAACAGCAACGCGCCGCTCCAGACCGGTTGGGCGGGGTCGTCCTGGCCCAGGGCGGCCGAGATCATCCGCTACACCTACACCGGGTGGTCCGCCACGGGCGTCAACCGCTTCACGACCATGCTCCGTGACGTCTACCTTCCCGAGATCATCAACGGCAGCGCCCGCACGAACGGCAACTGGGAGCTGACGATGATGGACGCGACGATCGGGATCGCGGTGTTCCTGCAGGACAAGGCCGCCTACGACAAGGCCGTGAGCACGTTCCGGGCCCGCGTGCCCGCCTACATCTACCTCACCACCGACGGCGCCTTCCCCAAGGGCCCGGCCGGCAGCGGCATCGACACCCGGGCCGAGGTCGTCGACTACTGGCAGGGCCAGGACACCTTCGTCGACGGGCTCTCCCAGGAGACGTGCCGCGACTTCACCCACACCGGGTACGGCCTGGCGTCGATCGCGCACATCGCCGAGACGGCCCGGATCCAGGGCCAGGACCTCTATCCCGAGATCGCCGACCGGCTGCGGCACGCGCTCGGCCTGCACGCCAAGTACCAGCTCGGCACGGCCGTGCCGGCGTGGCTGTGCGGCGGGAGCCTCACCCTGGGCCTCGGGCCGGTCACCGAGGTCGGCTTCAACGCCCTGCACAACCGCATGGGCATCGCGATGAGCAACACGCAGGCCCTCACCGAGCAGCAGCGCCCGGCGGGCACCAACAACCTCTTCGTCGCCTGGGAGACCCTCACCCACGCCGGCAATCCCCACTAGGCCGGACATAAATCTGCTACATAAGTCTTTCGCAGCGCCATAAAACTGTGGCAAGTTGAGTACCTGTGAGCGTGCGGGGCATGACCGCATCCAGCGCGTCCGCGCCCCGCGCCCAGGAGCTCGCCACAGGAGGACTGCGATGACCCAGACGTTGCCGGAGCGGTGCGGGGTGGTGGGCGGCGGGCGCATGGGCGCCGGCATCGCCCACGCGCTGCTCCTCGCGGGCTGCCACGTGACGCTGGTGGAGCGCGACGGCGAGGCCGCGGCCGCCGCGCGGGACCGGGTGGCGCGGGCGGTCGAGGGCAGCGCGAAGCGCGGCCTGATCGAGGACGCCGGCGCGCCGATGGCCCGCCTCGACACGGTGACGGACCCCGCCGGGCTGGCCGCGGCCGGGCTGGTGATCGAGGCGGTGCCCGAGGACGTCGACCTCAAGCTCGTCACGCTGCGCGCCGCCGAGGACGCGGTCGGGCCGGCGACCGTGATCGCCTCCAACACCAGCAGCATCTCGCTCGACACGCTCGCCCAGGCGCTCGCCCGCCCCGAGCGCTTCCTCGGGCTGCACTTCTTCAACCCCGTCCCGGCCAGCAGGCTCGTCGAGGTGGTCATCGCGACCGCCACCGACCCGGCCCTGCGGGAGCGGGCCGTGGCGTGGGTCGAGGCCATCGGCAAGGTGGCCGTGGTCGTCCGCGACTCGCCCGGCTTCGCCAGCAGCAGGCTCGGCGTCGCCCTCGGGCTGGAGGCGATCCGCATGGTCGAGTCCGGCGTCGCCTCGGCCGAGGACATCGACGCCGCGATGACGCTCGGCTACGGACACCCGACCGGGCCGCTGCGCCTGACCGACCTCGTCGGCCTGGACGTTCGGCTGGGCATCGCCCGCTACCTCGAACGCGAGCTCGGCCCCCGCTTCACCCCGCCCGACCTGCTCGTCCGGCTCGTCGAGCAGGGCCACCTGGGGCGCAAGAGCGGCAAGGGCTTCTACGACTGGAGCGAGTCGTGAGCACGCTGGAGAGCTACCTCGAAGGGGCCTGGCGCGCCGGACGAGGCGAAGGCGTCCCGGTCGCCGACGCCGTGACCGGTGAGATCGTCACCCGGGTCAGCGGCGAGGGGCTCGACCTCGCCGCCGCGGTGGCGTACGCCCGCCGCACCGGCCTGGCCGCGCTCGGCGAGCTGACCTTCCCGCAGCGGGCCGCCGCGCTCAAGGCCGCGGCCCTGGCGCTGCAGGAGCGCAGGCAGGAGCTGTACGAGCTGTCGGCCCGGGCCGGCGCCACCCTGCGGGACGCGCAGGTGGACGTGGACGGCGGCATCGGCACGGCCCTGGTGTACGCGAGCCTGGCCCGCAAGGGCCTGCCCGACCACACGCTGATCGTCGAGGACGACCCGATCCCGCTCGGCAGGGGCGGCACGTTCGCGGGCCGCCACGTCCTCACCACCCCGCGCGGCCTCTCCCTGCAGATCAACGCGTTCAACTTCCCGGTCTGGGGCATGCTGGAGAAGCTCGCGCCCGCGCTGCTCGCCGGGCTGCCTGCGATCGTCAAGCCCGCCACCCCGACCGCCTACATCGCCGCGCACGCCGTGCGGATCATCGCGGGCGCGCTGCCGCCGGGCGCGATCCAGCTCGTGGCGGGGAGCGTGTCCGGGCTGTTCGACCTGCTCGGCGGGCAGGACCACATCGGCTTCACCGGCTCGGCGGCCACGGCCGCCCGGCTGCGGTCCGACCCGGCCGTCACCCGCCGCTCGGCCCGCTTCAACGCCGAGGCCGACTCGCTGAACTGCTCGGTGCTCGGTCCGGACGCGGTGCCGGGGGAGCCGGAGTTCGACCTGTTCGCCGACGCCCTGGTGACCGAGATGACGGTCAAGGCGGGGCAGAAGTGTACGGCGATCCGGCGCGCGTTCGTCCCCGCCGAGCTCATCGACGCGGTGGCGGAGGCGATCGCGGCCAGGCTGGCGAAGGTCGTCGTGGGCGCCCCCGGCGCCGAAGGCGTGACCATGGGTGCGCTGGTCGGGCAGGCCCAGCGCAGGGACGTCCGGGCCGCGGTCGCGCGGCTCGCCTCGGCCGGCACGGTGGTCTTCGGTGACGCGCAGACGGTGGAGGTGGTCGGCGCGGACGCCGAGCGCGGCGCGTTCCTGTCGCCGCTGCTCCTGCGCGTGGACGACACCGTCCATCCGGAGCCGCACGAGATCGAGGCCTTCGGGCCGGTGAGCACGCTCATGCCCTACAGCGGGGTCGCCGGGCTGAACGAGCTGATCGCCCGCGGCGAGGGCTCGCTGGCCGGCTCGGTGGTGTCGTACGACGCGGACTTCGTCCGGAAGGTCGTGCTCGGCGCCGCCGCCCACCACGGCCGCCTGCTGGTGCTCGACCGCGACAGTGCGGGGGAGTCCACCGGGCACGGCACGCCCATGCCTCAGCTCGTCCACGGCGGCCCCGGCCGGGCGGGCGGCGGCGAGGAGGAGGGCGGCCTGCGCGCCGTCCACGCCCACCTCCAGCGCACCGCCCTCCAGGGCAGCCCGGCAACACTCGACTCAATCCTGAAGTAACGACAAACAAGCGTAGAGAGAGCAGCGATGAGCACCGACTCCCGTACCGGCGCCGCCCCCCTGCCCAGCGGCCCGCTCAGCCGCGTGGACTACAGCGAGCGCATCCCCAACAACGTCGACCTCGCGGGCGACCGCCGCCTGCAGCGGGCGCTGGAGGGCTGGCAGCCGAAGTTCCTGGACTGGTGGAAGCAGCTCGGCCCGGCCCTGCCGACCAAGGATGTCTACCTGCGCACGGCGGTGGCCGTGGGCCGCGACGGCTGGGCGCACTTCGAGCACGTCCCCATGGAGGAGTACCGCTGGGGGATCTTCCTGGCCGAGCGCGACCCCGACCGCAAGGTCAACTTCGGCAAGCACAAGGGCGAGCCCGCCTGGCAGGAGGTGCCCGGCGAGCACCGCGCCGACCTGATGCGGCTGATCGTCGTCCAGGGCGACACCGAGCCCGCCAGCGTCGAGCAGCAGCGCGTCCTCGGCAACACCGCGCCCAGCATCTACGACCTGCGCAACCTCTTCCAGGTCAACGTGGAGGAGGGCCGCCACCTGTGGGCCATGGTCTACCTGCTGCACGCCTACTTCGGCAGGGAGGGCCGCGAGGAGGCCGAGCAGCTGCTCAAGCGCAACTCCGGCGACCTGGACTCGCCGCGCATCCTGGGCGCGTTCAACGAGGAGACCACCGACTGGCTGCAGTTCTTCATGTTCACGTACTTCACCGACCGTGACGGCAAGTACCAGCTCGGCACGCTCAAGGAGTCGGCGTTCGACCCGCTGGCGCGCACGTGCGAGTTCATGCTCAAGGAGGAGGCCCACCACATGTTCGTGGGCACCACCGGGGTCCAGCGGGTGCTGGAGCGCACGGCCGAGCTGATGAAGGAGCACGGCACGGCCGACGTCCTGCCGTACGGCGGCATCCCGCTGGACGTCATCCAGAAGTACCTGAACTTCCAGTTCTCGGTCTCGATGGACCTGTTCGGCTCGGAGCAGTCGACCAACGCGGGCAACTACTTCACCTCCGGGCTGAAGGGCCGCTGGATGGAGACCCGGCGCAAGGACGACCACGTGCTGCTGGAGGCCACCCGCGAGCTGCGCCACGTCGAGGACGGCCAGATCAAGGTCAGGACGGTGCCGATGCTCAGCGCGCTCAACCTGGATCTGCGCGACGAGTACGTGGCCGACTGCGCCAACGGCGTGCGCCGCTGGAACCAGGCCCTCGAGGACGCCGGGCTGGACGAGCGGCTGTACCTGCCGCACGAGGGCTTCAACCGCAAGGTCGGCGTCTACGCCGGCCACCACGTGACCCCGCACGGCGAGGTCCTCGACGAGGCCGCCTGGCAGGCCCGCGCCCACGGGTGGCTGCCCACCCCCGAGGACCGCGAGCAGGTCGCCGCCCTCATGGTCCCCGAGTACGAGTACGGCAAGTTCGCCGGCTGGATCGCCCCGCCGAAGACCGGCATCAACGACCAGCCGGTGGAGTTCGACTACGTGCACCTGGCCGACGAAGGACTCCTCTAGTGCCGGGCGGCGGCCTCTTCGTCCATGAGGTCCCATTCGGCCTGCGCGCGCCGGTGCCAGCGGTTGTGCAGGTCGTGGAAGACGGCCGCCGCCCGGGGCCCCGGCCAGGCGTGGTCGAGCAGCTCGGCCGGCAGGTCGGGGTCGAGGAACGGGAAGCGGCGCCACTCCTGGATGAGCAGCACCTGGTTGACGAACGCCTCCCGGCCGGAGGCGACCGCGCGGCCCTCGAACTGCTCGATGAAGCTCACGTAGCGCTTCTCCACGTCGTCGAGGTCCCACGCGGCCGAGATCAGCTTGGCGGTGTCGCCGATGCCCGCCGACGGCCCGGTCCAGGCGTAGGCCCGGTCGGTCAGGTCCAGCTCGCGGATGACCTCGCGTACGGCGGCCTCCTTGGAGGCGTCGGGGATCACCCAGAGCGCGGGGGAGGGGGAGCCGAGCCCGAGCCAGGTCAGCTTGGTGCGCAGCCGGTGCCGGAGCTGGCGCTGGGTCTCGGGCACGCCGGCGGTGAGCACGAGCCAGCGGCCGTCCCACTGGTGGGGGGCGCGCATGAAGCCGTAGATGCGCTCGGTGCCCTCGCGCAGCAGCCGGTCGCCGGCCTCGGTCAGCCTCCAGCGCACCTTGCGGCCGTGCCGCTCGGACTCCAGCAGCTCCTCGGCGGCGGTGCGGGCCAGGGCCTGGCGCGCGGACTTCTCCTCCACGCCGAGCGCGCCGAGCGCGGCCACCAGCGTGCCCGTCCACACCTCGCCCCCGCGCGGCAGGACGAACTCGCCCAGGACCGTCAGCAGCGTCGACCGCGCGCTGGCGGACGCCTTCTCGCGCGGGCGCTCCGCGGACTCGGCCGGCACGGTTGCCCTCCCGTCGTTCGACACGCTCGTGACGCGCATTCTGCCAGGTCGGGCACCCTCGCGGATGCGCATCCAGGCAGAAGCACTACAAACACTTGACGCTACTCATGATAGACGTCGAATATTAGGACCAAGGTCCCACGCCTCCCGGAGCACGCATTGACTGTCACCTTCGCGACCTCCCCAGACCGCTACCGCCACTGGACTCTCGCGGTGGACGGGGCGGTGGCCACCGTCACGCTGCGCGTGGATGAGCACGGCGGCCTCGTCCCCGGCTACGAGCTGAAGATGAACTCCTACGACCTCGGCGTCGACATCGAGCTGTACGACGTCGTCCAGCGCCTGCGCTTCGAGCACCCCGAGGTCAGGGCGGTCGTGCTCACCGGCGGCCTGGACCGGATGTTCTGCGCCGGGGCCAACATCCGGATGCTGGCGCAGTCCACGCACGCGTGGAAGGTCAACTTCTGCAAGTTCACCAACGAGACCCGCAACGGCATCGAGGACGCCACCGAGCACTCCGGCCAGACCTGGATCGCCGCGCTCAACGGCACCGCCGCCGGCGGCGGCTACGAGCTCGCGCTGGCCTGCGACCAGATCGTCCTGGTCGACGACGGCTCCTCGGCCGTCTCCCTGCCCGAGGTGCCGCTGCTCGGCGTGCTGCCGGGCACCGGCGGGCTGACCCGCGTGGTGGACAAGCGGCACGTGCGCAAGGACCGCGCCGACCTGTTCGCGACCAAGTCCGAGGGCTTCCGCGGTCGCACGGCCATGGAGTGGGGCCTGGTGGACGCCGCCGTGCCGCGCCACTCGTTCGAGGAGGAGGTGACCAGGCGGACGGACGCGGCGGTTGCATCCTCCGCCCGGCCCTCGGCCGCCACGGGCGTGGCCCTGACGCCGCTCGACCGCAAGGACGACGGCGACGCCATCACGTACCCGTACGTGACCGCCCGGATCGACCGGGCCGGCCGCCGGGTCGAGATCACCGTGGACGGCCCCGGCGACGTCCCGCCCGCCGAGCCTGCGGAGCAGGGCGCCGGCTACTGGCCGCTCGCCGTGACCCGCGCGCTGGACGACCTGATCCTGCACCTGCGCACCAACGAGCCCGAGCTCGGCATCTGGGTGCTGCGCGCGGCCGGCGACCCCGACCGGGTGCTGGCCTACGACGCCCAGCTCCGCGAGCGGGCCGGGCACTGGTTCGTCAACGAGGTGCGCCACTACTACAAACGCACGCTCAAACGCCTCGACGTCACCAGCCGCAGCCTCATCGCCGTCATCGAGCCGGGCACGGCCTTCGCGGGCCTGCTCGCCGAGCTGGCCCTGGCCGCCGACCGGCAGTACATGCTGGAGGGCGTCTACGAGGGCCGCGACGAGGCCGCCGTCCCCGCCACCCTCGTCCTCACCCCGTCCAACGACGGCCTCCTCCCGATGGGCAACGGCCTGTCCCGCCTGCGTTCCCGCTTCTGGGGCAACGACCAGGACCTGGAGGCCGCCCGCGCCCGGTTCGGCGAGCCGCTGGAGGCGGCCGCCGCGATGGAGCTCGGCCTGGTCACCCTCGCCCTGGACGACATCGACTTCGAGGACGAGCTGCGCATCGTGCTGGAGGAACGCGCCTCGCTCTCGCCCGACGCGCTGACCGGCATGGAGGCCAACCACCGCTTCGCCGGCCCGGAGACGCTGGAGACGAAGATCTTCGGCCGCCTCACCGCCTGGCAGAACTGGATCTTCGTCCGGCCCAACGCCTCCGGCCCCGACGGGGCGCTGCGCCGCTACGGCACCGGCCGCAAGGGCGACTACGACCGCAAGAGGGTCTGAGACCATGACCATGTTCAACGCGGGCGACTGGCTCGTCCACCGCCACGTCCGCGAGGGGCGCGGGGACCGGGTGGCGGTCCGCGGCGGCGTCACGCTCACGTACGCGCAGCTGTCGGACCTCGTGGCGACCGCCACGGCCGCCCTGCGGGCACTCGGCCTGCGGCGCGACGACCGCGTGGTCTTCGTCACCAGCGACGGCGTCCCCATGTTCGCGGGGATCCTGGCGGCCTTCTGCGGCGGGTTCGTGGCCGTGCCGGTCTCGACCATGCTGGGCGCCAAGGAGCTCGGCGCGATCATCGCCGACTCCGGCGCCGCCGCCGTCGTCGCCGGAGCCGAGTACGCCCCCCAGGTCCAGGAGGCGCTCAGCCTGGCGCCCGAGGTGCGGCACGTGGTGTGGGAGGGCGACCCGCCACCCGGGAGCACGTCCCTGACGTGGGAGGAGCTGCTCCGCGCGGGCGGGGGAGAGCGGCGCGAGCCCGCCCCCACGCTGGAGGACTCCTGGGCCCTGTGGCTCTACACCTCCGGCACCACCGGCGTCCCCAAGGGCGCCATGCACCGGCACGCCAACGTCAGGCACGTCTGCCAGACCTACGGCGACCAGGTGCTCGGCATCCGGCCCGACGACGTCTGCTTCTCCGTCGCCAAGCTGTTCTTCGCCTACGGCATCGGCAACTCGATGTTCTTCCCGCTCTCGGCCGGAGCCGCGACCGTGCTGGAGCCGCGCCGCCCCGCCCCCGCCGTGACCGCCGAACGGATGGCCGCCGACCGCCCGACCCTGTTCTTCGCCGTCCCCACCTTCTACGCCGCGCTGCTGGCCGCCGACCTGCCCGCCGGCACGTTCGCCTCCGTACGGCTGGGCGCCTCGGCCGGGGAGGCGCTGCCCGCGCCGCTCCAGGAGCGGTTCACCGGCCGCTTCGGCGTGGAGATCATCGACGGCATCGGCTCCACCGAGGCGCTGCACATCTTCCTGTCCAACCGGCCCGGCGACGTGCGCCCCGGCACCACCGGCCGCCCCGTGCCCGGGTACGACATCGAGCTGCGCGACCCCGACGGCCGGCTCGTCGCCGACGGCGAGCCTGGCGCGCTGCACGTACGCGGCGAGTCCATCGCCCTGGGCTACTGGCGGCGCACCGACGCCAGCCGAGCCGTGTTCGCGGGCCGGTGGCTCAACACCGGCGACACCTACACCCGCTCTCCCGAGGGCTACTACACCTGCCTGGGCCGCAGCAACGACCTGCTCAAGGCGGGCGGCATCTGGGTCTCGCCCGCCGAGGTCGAGAGCCGGCTGCTGGAGCACCCGGCGGTCCTGGAGGCGGCCGTGGTGGGCGTGGCCGACGAGCACGGGCTGGACAAACCGGTCGCCTGCGTCGTCGCCCAGGGGCAGGTCACCGCCGAGGAGCTCGTCCAGTGGTGCCGCGACGGCCTGGCCGCCTTCAAACGGCCCCGCCGGGTGGTCTTCCTCGACCGGCTGCCCAAGACCGCGACCGGCAAGATCCAGCGCTTCCGGGTGCGCGAGCTCCTCGCCGAGGAGGCCCGCGCGTGAACGTCGACGTGCTGATCATCGGCGCCGGTCCCGTGGGCCTGTTCGGCGCCTACTACGCCGGGGTCCGCGGCCTGCGCACGGCGGTGGTCGACTCGCTCGGCCAGGTCGGCGGCCAGGTGAGCGCCATGTACCCGGAGAAGCAGATCTACGACATCGCCGGGTTCCCGGCCGTCTCCGGCCGCCGCCTCATCGCCAATCTGGTCGAGCAGGCCGCCCCGTACGAACCGGCGTACGTGCTCGGGGAGGAGGCCCAGCGGCTCGAACGCGCCCCGAGCGGCCGGCTCGTGGTCAAGACCGGCGCGGGCACCGAGATCACCGCCGGGGCCGTCATCGTGACCGGCGGCATCGGCACCTTCACACCCCGCCCGCTCCCGGCCGGGGAGGAGTTCCTCGGCCGGGGCCTGGCGTACTTCGTGCCCGAGTCCGCGGACTACGCGGGCCGGGACGTCGTCATCGTCGGCGGCGGCGACAGCGCCGTGGACTGGGCCCTCATGCTCCACCCCGTCGCGCGCAGCGTCACGCTGGTCCACCGCCGCGCCGCCTTCCGCGCCCACCACGGCTCCGTGGAACGGCTCACCGCGTCGCCGGTCGAGGTCGTCGTCAACGCCCAGGTCACCGCCGCCCTCGGCGGCGACCGGCTGGAACGCGTCGAGCTCAGCACCGGGCGGGCCCTCCCGTGCCAGCGGCTGGTCGCCGCCCTCGGCTTCACCGCCAACCTCGGCCCGCTGCGCGAATGGGGCCTCGACCTGCACGACAACCGCCACCTGGTCGTCGACTCCGCGATGCGCACCAACGTGCCCGGCATCTTCGCCGCCGGAGACATCGCCGACTACGACGGCAAGGTCCGGCTGATCGCGACCGGCTTCGGCGAGGTGGCCACGGCCGTCAACAACGCCGCCGTGCACCTCGACCCCGCCGCCCAGCTCTTCCCGGGGCACTCCACCGACAACCCCGCCCCGGGTCCGTAACCAGGAGATTCACCATGCCGTACGTCATCGCCGAACCCTGCATCGACGTCATGGACAAGTCGTGCGTCGAGGAGTGCCCGGTCGACTGCATCTACGAGGGGGACCGCAAGCTCTACATCAACCCCAAGGAGTGCATCGACTGCGGCGCCTGCGAACCCGTCTGCCCCGTCGAGGCGATCAGCCAGGACCGGCGGGTCGCCGACGAGCACGCCGCGTTCGTCGAGGACAACCGCCGCTTCTTCGTCGAGGTGCTGGACGGGCGCGACGCGCCGCTCGGCGCGCCCGGCGGTTCGGGCAGAACCGGCCGGATCGGGGTGGACACCCCCATGGTCGCGGGCAGGTAAGGAGCATGATCGACGGCATCCCCCTCATCGACGCGCACGTCCACGTGCCGCTGCTCGGCACCCTCAAGCCCGCCTGGTTGCGCTGGGCCCGCGACTTCGGCGAGCACGGCGTGCTGGAGGACGTCTGGGACTCCGCGGGCAGGCCGCGCCCCGACCGCCTGGACGAGCTCTTCGCCGCCCAGGGCGTGGACGTCGCGCTGCTGTTCTGCGAGTACAGCCCCAAGGCGACCGGCACGCAGGCGTTCGAGGACCTGCTGCCGATCGTCGAGCACAACCCGGTCCGCTTCCGGCCGGTCGCCAACGTCAACCCGCACCTGCATTTCCCGCTCGCCGACGAGCTGCGCCGCCAGCTCGACCTCGGCGCAGCCGCGCTCAAGCTGCACCCCGTGCACGGCGGGTTCCGCTGCGACGACGCCGCCCTCTACCCCGCCTACCACGTGCTGGAGGAGCGCGGCGTCCCGCTCGTCGTCCACTGCGGCACCAGCTCCTTCCCGGGCGCGGCCAACGAGAACGCCGACCCGGGCTTCCTCATCCCGGTCGTCCGCGACTTCCCCGGCCTCAACGTGGTGCTCGCGCACGGCGGGCGCGGCTGGTGGTACGACGCCGCCGCCTTCCTCGCCCTGTCCCACGACACCGTGTGGCTGGAGCTGTCCGGCCTGCCGCCCAAGCGGCTGCCCGAGTACTACGCCAGGTACGACCTCACGCGGCTCGGCCGGAAATGGATCTTCGGCACCGACTGGCCCGGCGTCCCCGGCACCGCCGCCAACGCCCGGGCCGTCGCGGGACTCCTGCCCGACGAGGTGGCCAGGGCCGTGCTCGCCGGGAACGCGACGAAGGTGTACGCCGGCCTGCGCACGGGGGAGTGACCCATGCCCGTCTACGCCCTCGGCGACCAGGTGCCCCGGATCCACCCGGACGCCTACGTCCACCCCGACGCCGTCGTCATCGGCAGCGTCGTCATCGGCGCCGAGTCGTCGGTCTGGCCGTCCGCCGTGCTGCGCGCCGACTTCGGCCGCATCGAGATCGGCGAGCGCACCTCCATCCAGGACGGCACCATCCTGCACACCACCGAGCAATGGCCCACCGTCATCGGCAGCGACTGCGTCGTCGGGCACAACGCCCACCTCGAAGGCTGCACCATCGAGGACCGCTGCCTCATCGGCTCCGGCTCGGTGGTGCTCAACCGCGCCGTGGTGCGTACGGGCTCGGTGGTGGGCGCCCAGGCCCTCGTACCCGAAGGGCTGGAGGTGCCGCCCGGCCACATGGCGCTCGGCGTGCCCGCCCGCCCCAGGCCGATGGAAGGGGCCGCGCAGAGCGAGTGGATCGGCTTCGGCGTGGACGAGTATCGCGCCAACGCCAAGCGCTACCGCCATGAGCTGCGCCGGCTCGACCCCTGACCTGCTCCCACGTCAGCGGCGCCGCTCCAGGAACGCGGTCATGCGCTCGTGCTTCTCCTCCGTCTCGAACAGCACGGCCTGCGCCACGTCGTCGAAGCGCGGATGCGCGCCGGGCGGGGCCGCCAGCGCGAGCTTGGTCAGGCGCAGCGCGAGCGGCGCGTTCTTCGCGATCCGGGCGGCCAGCCGGTCCGCCGCGGCCGGCAGCTCGTCCTGCGGCACCAGCTCGTTGACCAGCCGGACGGCCAGCGCCTCCTCGGCCGAGAGCACCCTCCCGGCGAGCAGGATCTCCTTGGCCAGCGGCTCGCCGACCAGCTCGCGCAGCCGCCAGCAGGCCCCGGCGGCGGCCATGATGCCGAGCCCCGCCTCCGGGTTGCCGAAGCGGGCCCGCGGGGTGGCGAGGCGGAAGTCGCAGGCGTAGGCCAGCTCGGCGCCGCCGCCCAGGGCGGGGCCGTCGACGGCGGCGATCGTGGGCATCGGCAGCCGGGCGATCCGGTCGAACAGGCCGCTGTTGATGCCCGCCAGCGCGTCCTCGCGGCGGCGCTCGCGCAGCTCGCGGATGTCCGCGCCGGCGGCGAAGATCCCGTCGGAGCCGGTGAGCACGAGGATGCGCGGCCGCCGCTCCAGCTCGGCGCAGACCGCGTGCAGGTCCGTCACCATGCCGGCGTCGATCGCGTTGCGCACCTGCGGCCGGTCCAGCCGGACCAGCATCCGGTCGGTCCCGTCCTCGATCTTCAGGGTGTCGTTCGGCGGCAGCACCGCGACCTCTTTCCTCGTCGTCATGTCTCAGCGATGGATCACGGGCAGGATCAGGCGGCTCGGGTGCCCGGGACCGTGGAGCACGCTGTTGGTCGCGACGACGACCTGGCCGGCGGTGTCCTCGGCGATGGTCCCGCCGGTGTTGGTGTTGCGGTCGTAGCGGGGGAAGTCGCTGGAGGAGACCTCGAGGCGGATCCGGTGCCCGGGCAGGAACACGTTGGAGGTCACCGACAGGTCCAGCGTGACCTCGTACACCTGGCCGGGGGTCAGCGGCTCCGGCTCGGCCAGGGAGCCGCGGTAGCGGGCGCGCAGGATGCCGTCGGTGAGGTAGATCGCCCGTCCGTCGGGGAAGACGTCGACGAGCTTGCCCGTGAAGTCGGTGTCGCGCGCCGACGAGGTGACGTGGAGGACGAGCGAGACGTGGCCGGTGACCTCGACCGGCTCCTCCAGCGCGGGGGTGGTGAAGCAGAGCACGTCGTCGCGGGCCTCGACCGGGCGCTGGTCGACCGGGCCGGCCCCGTTGACGGCGGCGGGCATCATGATCCGGCCGCCGCGGGTGGGCACCGGGTCGGCCGGGTCGTAGGTGTAGGTGTCGGTCGCCTCCGCCGTGGGCGGCCGAGGGGTGAGGACGCCGTCGCCGCCGGCGGTGTTGGCCCGGCCGGCGCCGTCGAGGAAGTAGTCGGTGTACGCGGTGTCGGGCAGCGGCCAGTCCTGCTCGTCGCGCCACTGGTCGATGCCCATGACGAAGATCCGTACGGGCGCGCCGTCGGCCGGCGCGTCGGTGCGGCCGCGCAGCCAGCGGTCGAAGAAGCGGATGTGCGCGCCGGTCAGGTCGGCCGCCATGCCGTTGGCGCTCATCCCGAACCGCCGGTCGTGGTAGGCCCCGTCCTGGTACAGGTGGTCCCAGGGGCCGATGATCAGCCGCTGCCCGTCGCGGGCCTCGGCGCTGCCGCCCTCGGCGCGCATCCGGGTGTAGGTACGGACGGTGCTGTCGACGAACAGGTCGAACCAGCCGCCGACATTCAGCGCGGGGACGGTCACCTGGTCGAACCGTTCGGCGACGGCGAGGTCCTGCCAGAACCGGTCCCGGGCCGGGTGCCGCAGCCACTCGGCCCACCAGGGCGACTGCTTGTTGAGCAGCGGCTGGTCGCCGATCGGCAGGGTGGCCAGATGCGGCTGCGGATCGGCCGCCATGCCGGCCGCCTCCATGAGGACGCCGGAGTCGCCCGCGATCTGCGCCGCCGTCAGCGTCATCATCGTGGTCCACGTCCAGGTCGTGTGCCACGAGAGCGCGCCGCCCGCGGAGTACCAGGGCGCGTGGTAGAAGTCGGTGCTGGTCACCGTCGGGGCGATCGCCTTGAGCCCGGCGGGGGCCTGCGACGCGCCGGCCCACTGTACGAAGCCGAGGTAGGAGGCGCCGTAGCCACCGATGTTGCCGTCGCACCACGGCTGCTCCAGGAGCCAGGCGATGGTGTCGGCGCCGTCGTGCGGGTCGTCCGTGTGGGGGGTGAACTCGCCGTTGGAGCGGAACCTGCCGCGCGTGTCCTGCCAGACGACCGCGTACCCGGCTTCGAGCAGGGCCTGCAGGTTGGGGGTGAGGGGAGATCCGCCGAGGCCCGGCAGGGCGTCCTTGCCGTAGGGGACGCGCACCAGCAGCGTGGGCGCGGGTGGTCCTTCGGGGATCCAGAGGTCGGTTGCGAGGGTCACCCCGTCGCGCATCGGCACCATGACGTCCTTTTCGACCGAGAAACGCATCCTAATCTCCTACGCCAGCACGCATCGCCGTCAGGATTTTGTAGCATTTTGCGTCCGCCTCTTTCTAGCGCACATCCTGACCGATCGGAAGGGTCCGGCGCCACCGCCCGTGCGTCAGGGGCGCTCGTCGGATCGGGGCCAGCGGGCCTTCAGCTCGAGCTCGGCCTTGGCCATGGCGGCCTGCAGCTGGTCGGGGCTGCCGGCCTCGAGGACGGTGCAGCGGAGGGGGTCGCGGCATTCGAAGGCGGTGTAGGCCTGCCGCCAGGCTCCCCAGGTGATGACCCAGCCCGGCCACCGCGCCTGCAGGGCGTTCAGGTCGCGATCGATGGCGGCCGAGGAGCCGGAGGCGCCGGCGTCCTGCCGCGGGGGCGGTTGGGCGGGTCCACCGCGCGAGCGGCGATGGCGGGGTCGCTGCGATCTCTCCGTGAGGTCTTCCCGGGTGGGCTCTTCCCGGTCGGGCGGCATGGGTGCTGGCATCAAGATCTCCATCGAGGGGGTAGATCGTGGTGCGTGCGGACGCTTATCCTTCCCACTCGGCATTCCCCGATGCAAGTACGTCTGCACATGCATTCCAAGAAAATTGCATATGCACGTGCACCAGCTGCACGTTGAAAGGGGGAAAGGGATCGAGAGTCCCATTTACAAGGGCATGTCGGCTTCTGTGTTGTATGGGGTGAAGTGCGCGGCGCGAATATCGATGCATGGTCAGAAAGAGCATGAAACAGTAGGTAACGTAAGGAACAATGTGTGCCTCGCCCGGCAAAAGGATCGATGATGATCGTTGCAGAGCCTGACGGAGACGGCGTCCCCACCGGCGTCGTACGTGGTGCCCGGAGCGGGCCGACCGCGTTGCGGATCATGGTGGGTACCCAGCTGCGCCGGCTGCGCGAGGCCAAGGGCATCACCGGCGAGAAGGCCGCGGACACCATCCGCGCCAGCCACTCCAAGATCAGCCGGATGGAGCTGGGCCGCAGCCCCTTCAAGCAGCGTGACGTGGCCGACCTGCTCACCCTGTACGGCATCACCGCTCCCGACGAGCGGGAGAAGGTGCTGGAGCTGGCCCGCCAGGCCAGCGCCCCGGGATGGTGGCATCAGTACAGCGACGTGCTCCCCGGCTGGCTCGAGCCCTACCTCGGGCTGGAGCAGGCGGCACGCACGATCCGCAACTACGAGGCGCAGTTCGTGCACGGCCTGCTGCAGTGCGAGCCGTACGCGCGGGCCGTCATCGGCATCCGGCACGGCGACGCGGACCCCGACGACCTCGATCGCCGGGTGGCGATGCGGATGCGCCGCCAGGACCTGCTCACCGACAGCGACGCGCCCATCCTTTGGGCGATCATGGACGAGGCGGTGCTGACCCGGCCGATCGGCGGCCGCGACGTCCAGCGGGCCCAGCTCGAGCACCTGCTCGCGGTCTGCGACCTGCCGAACGTCACCCTGCAGATCGTGCCCTTCCACATCGGCGGGCACGCGGCGGTGGGCGGCCCGTTCACGCTCTTACGCTTCGACGCCCCCGACCTGCCCGACGTGGTCTATCTGGAGCATCTCACCAGCGCGATGTACCTGGACAAGCCCACCGACATCGACGACTACAGCAAGGTGATGAACACCCTGACCATCCAGGCCGCTCCGAAGGAGGCGACTCCGTCGCTGCTCAAGGGCATGCTCGCAGAGCTCTGACCGGCTAGCGTGCCACGTCCCGGGCGGCCGTGTGCCAGCTCGTCGCCCTGCGCGCCAGAGCGCCGAAGCCGAGGAAGACGGCCAGCCCGAGCAGGGACGCCAGCGCGACCGCCGCGAACAGCTGCTCGGACTGCAGCCGGGACCGGTAGAGATCGATGAGCGTGCCGATGCCCGGCTCGCCCTGCCGGAAGAAGAAGTCCCCGACCACCGCGCCGATGACCGACAGGCCGGCGGAGACGCGCAGGCCGGTGAGGATGTGGGGCAGCGCCGCCGGCAGCTGGAGTTTCCACAGCCGGGCCGCCCACCCGGCCCGCGCCAGCGTGAACAGGTCGTGGTGGGTCTCCTCCACCGACCGCAGCCCGAACAGCGTGTTGGTCACGATCGGGAACAGCGCGATCAGCGCGCAGACCAGGACGCGGGTGAAGAACCCGAACCCGAACCAGAACCCGAACAGCGGCACCAGCGCCAGGATCGGGATCGTCTGCAGGATCACCAGGTACGGATGCAGCGACCGCTCCAGCCAGCTCGCCTGCGCCATGGCGATCGCGCACACCACGCCGATCACGGCCGCGATCGCCAGGCCCAGCAGCGCGACCTGGCCGGACAGCAGCAGGCCGGCGAACAGCTCGGCGCGGTTGACGGGGTCGAGGAGCCCTACCCGCACCACGGCGTCCGGCGGTGGCAGCAGGAACCGCCGGTCCGGGGTCAGCAGCACGTACGTGACCGCGTACCACAGGGCGATCACCAGGGCGAAGACGATCAGCGGCGGCACCCACCGCAGCCACCTCATACGGCCGTCCCCCGCAGCCAGGCCGACACCTGGCCCGCGATCCGCGCGAAGTCGGGGCTGAAGCGCAGCTCGGGCGGGCGAGGGTAGGGGAACGGCACGTCGCAGGCGCCGACGATCCGCCCCGGCCGTTCCGACAGCACGATGATCCTCGTGGCCAGGAAGACGGCCTCGCCGACGGAGTGGGTGACGAACACGGCGGCGAAGCGGCGTAAGCCGAACAGCCGCAGCAGCTCCGACTGCAGCCGCTCCCGTGTGATCTCGTCCAGCGTGCCGAACGGCTCGTCGAGCAGGAGCAGGTTGGGCTGGACGGTGAGCGCGCGGGCCAGCGACACCCTCATCCGCATCCCGCCCGACAGGGTCCGGGGACGGTGGTGCGCGAAGCCGGCCAGCCCCACCAGGTCGATCGCCTCGTCCGCGCGCCGCCGCCGCTCCGCCCTGGACAGCCCGTGCAGCTCGCCGAGCAGCTCCACGTTGGCGCGGACGGTGCGCCACGGCAGCAGGGCATGGTCCTGGAAGACGTAGCCCACGGACGTGGTGTCCCGGCGCACCGTGCCCTCGGTGGCGTCGGTCAGCCCCGCGGCCAGGCGCAGGAGAGTGCTCTTGCCGCACCCGGAAGGGCCGACCACCGCGACGAACTGGCCGGGGGAGACGGTCAGATCGACCTTCTCCAGCGCCTGTGTGCCGTCGTCGTAGCGCTTGCCCGCGCCGGAGAGGGACAGCGCGGAGAAGGACAGCGCGGAGGAGGCGGCCTCACCGAGCACCCGGCCACTAGACCACATCGGACAGGACACGGGCAACACGCCGATCGGTCAGCCGGCGCCGTAGCCGATCTTCGGGTCGACGAAGTCGTTGGTGACCACGTCGGAGGGCTGCAGACCGTCCTTCACCGGCTTGTTCTGCTTGGCGAAGATCGGCCGGGTGATGTCGATCAGCCGCTGCACGCGGGCGGTGTCGAAGTTGCCGACGGTGTCGTCGGGGCCGTTGCCGGCCAGCTTGAGGGCCTTCATCTGCTGGACCGAGAACTCCGAGCTCGGCCTGGTGTACTGGGTGGCGACCTTGTACGTCTGGTTGAGCCGCAGGGTGAGATCGATCGTGGGGCCCGGCTCGGCCAGCACGTCGACCTGCGCCTGCTGGAAGATGGGAATGAGCTTGCGCAGGCACGGCGCGAGCTTCTGCTTGTCGGCCGGGCGGATCACCAGCGGCGGGCCGTAGTTCGGATAGCCGGCGTCGTACACCAGCTGATACTTCACCGGCTTGCGCCACTGCGGCACGTCTTTTTCGTAGATGTACGGCTCGGCGTTGGCATAGCCGGCCACCGCCGCCTTGCCCCCGGCGGCCACGAAATGGGACGGCGACCCGTCGTAGGATCCGTCCACCTGGCTGCGCTTCAGCAGCCCCGCCCCCACCAGGTATTCCATGTAGGTGTTGCCGCCGAAGTAGAGCACCTTCGTGTCGGTCCGGCCGATGTCCTTGATGGTGTTGAAGGTGGGGTACGTGGCCGGGTCCCACAGGATGATCTGCGGGTGGATCTCCAGCAACGCCATGACCGCGAGGGTCGGCTGGGTGGCCGACATCTGGATGCCCTCGTCCATGCCGCCCAGCACGCCGAGGGTGATCCCGGGGTCGGTGTACATCTGCGCCGACGACTGGGTGAAGCCGATCGCCGGCCCGCCCGCCCGGAGCTCCAGCGTGACCCCGGTGTCCTTGCCCCGGACGACCAGCGGCGCGCTCACCCGCTTCCTGTCGGCGTCAATGGCGGGATCGGCGCCCAGGAGGTGATACATCCCGCCTTCGACGGTGATGTGCGGCGTCCATTGGGTCTGCACCACGATGGTGGCCGGGCAGACGCCGCGCAGGTCGGTGGGGTCGCTGGCGTTCCCCGACGCCGCCGGTTTCGGCTGGGGCGTCTGTTGCGTGCCGGTGCACGCCGCGAGCAGGAGGAACAGCCCGAGAATCGCTGTGGTCCTCGCCGTGTTACGTCCCGCATGCCGTGGCCGGCGCACGCGCATGGTGCCATCCTTCCGATGGGCGGCGATTGAATATTCGCGGCAGAAACCATGTCAAGCGCTGATCCGATATTCCTGGTCCTGCGCGCGCGGAAGACAATTCCCGGAACTTACCATGCTTTGTCGAGCGCCCGGCATTTCGGGTGAGCGCCTTTGGGCGAAAGGCCCTCTGTGGGTGATTTGTCCAGTCGTGTGAGATTCAGATTCGGGAGAAGTGCATAACCGCCTTTCAGTGCAAATGGGTATGATCACCTCACGGGTGCGTCGCCGCCGGGGACCTTATGCTCAAGCCTGGAGACCTCTGAATGACAGCAGACAACTCGACCACGGACCGGTGGCCGCCGGGGATCGACACGACCGTGGCCCACTCGGCTCGGGTCTGGAACTACTGGCTGGGCGGCAAGGACCACTACGCGGTGGACCGGGAAGTCGGCGACCGGTTGAGCCGGATAAATCCGGACATCGCCTTCACGGCCCGCGCCGACCGCGCCTTCCTCCACCGCTCCGTGCGCCATCTGGTGGCCGAGGCGGGGGTACGGCAGTTCCTGGACATCGGCACCGGGCTGCCCACGGCCGGCAACACGCACGAGATCGCCCAGAGCCTGGCTCCGGAGACGCGCGTGGTCTACGTCGACAACGACCCCGTCGTCCTCGCCCACGCCAAGGCCCTGCTCGTGGGCACGCCGGAAGGCAGGACCAACTACATCCAGGCCGACCTTCACGACCCGGACACCATCCTGAGAGCGGCCGCCGACACGCTCGACTTCACCCAGCCGATCGCGATCATGTTGCTGGGGATCGTGCACTTCATCAACGACGACGACGAGGCGTACGCGATCATCAACCGCCTGCTGGACGCCGTCCCCTCCGGCAGCCACCTGGCGCTCGTCCACATCACCGCGTTCTTCAACCCGGAGGCGAAGCGCGAGGAAGTACGCCACTGGAACGAGCACGGCACGCCCAAGCTGACCATCCGCTCGCCCGAGCAGATCGGGCGCTTCTTCGACGGCCTGGAGATCCTGCCTCCCGGCATCGTCTCCACCACGCGCTGGCGCCCCGACATCGACGACGTCCCGGAAGTGGATGGATTCTGCGGGGTCGGCAGGAAATAAGGGGGTCAGTGCCGCCTCACGATGAAAGGCTGTTCCAAGTCGGCAACGGTCTTGTCTTCGGAGTGCGGTCGGCAGCGCGCCGGCAGATCCTCGTACCGGTCGTAGGCCCCGATCGCGCCGGCGACCCAGACGTCGTCCGGCCTGATCGTCGGCACGCTGCGCAGGTGCCCTCCGGGGATGTCGGGAAGGGACGTGTCGTCGTCGTAGAGCCGGCCATCGTCCGGCGACCTGTGCGTGACCATCGGCTTGATGCCCTGGCAGCCCCCGCGAGGCCGGCTCCCGACCGCCCAGACGTGGCCGTCGTCGAGCCTCGCATGATCTTCATCGTGCGCATCATGCCGTTGAAACTTTCACGAACAGGAATCCGCGCCCCGGGCCCCGCGGCCACCCCGAAACCGCCGGTGAAAGGAGAGATCGGCCCCCTTATCAGCCGGGCGTTCGGCCAGGTTAGCGTGCGCCCGATTCCGGCCCGACGAATCCTCTAGTGGACGGCTCGACGGCCTCCAGCGCAGGGTGATGCCGACGCCACGTCAGACAGAAGGGGGCGGGAATTGTTACCCGACATCCTGCGACGCCGCACGACCAGGCTCCTGACCGTCGTTCTCACGCTGCTGGCCGCGGTCGCCGTACCGGTCGTGCCGGCCCACTCGGCCGCCCAGGTCCCGATCTTCCTGGAAGTACGCGGGGACAACAGCCGGAAGCTGGCCGGCATCTACGGCTGGATCGAGTTCAACGACAGCACGACGTACACCTACCAGTTCTACCTGTGCCGAGAGTCGAGCTACAGCGCCGCCGGCGGGTACGTCCTGATCAACGACCGCGCCACCCTCCGCGCCTCGTACAGCTTGAACTGGGGGGACACGACGATACCCGAGTGCCTGTATCCGGCCCAGCTGTACGGCACGACGGATTCCGTCGGCGGCACCGTCAGGAACGTGACGGTCGAGGTGGAGGGCGTCAACTTCAACGGCCAGAACCAGGCCACCTGGAAGAGGAAGTCGTTCACCTACGACAACCCCTTCAACTGACGATCCTCTCGCCCACCGATCCGCGCACCACGATGTGCGTGCCCAGGATGACGTGCTGCGGCTGGCCGGGGTCCAGGGCCAGCCGCACGGCGGTGCGGCCCAGCTCCTCGGTGGGAATGTGCACCGTGGTGAGCCCGGGTACGAGGTCGGCGGCGAGCGGGATGTCGTCGTAGCCGGCGACCGACACGTCCTCGGGCACGCGCAGGCCCGCCTCGCGCAGCGCGGCCAGCACGCCGGCGGCGACCATGTCGGTGCCCGCGAAGATCGCGGTGAACTCCGTCCCCGCCGCCAGCAGCCGCCTGGTCCCCTCGTAACCGGCGCCGCGGGAGAAGTCGCCGGGCAGGACGAGGCCCGGATCGCAGGGGACGCCGTAGTCCTCGTGCGCGCGGCGGAAGCCGGCCACGCGGTCGATCTTGGTGGTGTTCTGGTCGTCGGCGGTGGCGGCGCCGAGGTAGACGATCCGGCGGTGGCCGCGCGAGAGCAGGTGGCCGGTCATGGCGTACGCGCCGGCCTCGTTGTCGTACTCGACGACGGTGGTCGGCACGTCGTCGCCGAGCGGCGGGCGCCCGCACAGCACGAGCCGGGAGCCCGCCTTGTCCAGGGCGTGCGCGAAGTGCGACATCCGCGCGCGGTAGGCGTCGTCGGCCGAGCCGCCGCCGACCAGGATCACCGCGTCGGCGCGCTGCTCGCGCATGGCCTCGACGACCGCCAGCTCGCGCGCCGGGTCGCCGTGCGTGGCGCACACCAGGCACAGCCGGCCCTCCTCGGTGGCCTGCTGCTCGACGCCCTTGGCGACATAGGCGAAGGAGGGCCCGGTGACGTCGTCGAGCACGAAGGCGACCATCTTGGTGCCGGCGCCGGACAGGGCGCGGGCGTGCACGTTGAGGACGTAGTCCAGCTCGCGCATGGCCCGCAGCACGCGGGCGCGGGTGGCCTGCGCGACCGGATAGTCCCCTTTGAGGACCCGGGAGACCGTGGACGCGGAGACCCCGGCGCGGGCGGCGACGTCCCGGATGGTGGCCCGCTCCAGATCATCCACGGGCGCGGCCCTCCGCGCCGCCGCCTCCCGCGCGTCGGACCTCGGCGGCGCGGCCTCCCGCGCGGCGGCTGCCTCCCGCGCGGGCTTCGGCGGTGCTGCCTCCCGTGCGGCGGAGTCCGGCTTCGGTGGTGTCAGCTTTCGTGGCAAGGCGCACCTTTCGTCAGGCGGAGCAGCGCCGCGGAGTACGGCTCGGGCAACACGACGCTGAGCATGCCCGCCTGCCAGCCGGCCTCGGTGGCCGACGGGAAGAGCGGGGTCACCTCACAACCGGAGGGCCAGGGCAGCTCGATCGTCGCGGACGGCGCGCCCCTGCGCCACACGGCGAGGTAGGCGGTGTCCCCGCAGTCCACGGCCAGGGCGAGGCGGTCGTCCCGCCAGCCGGGCAGCCCGAGCGGCCAGCGCGGCAGGCCGTGCGCCAGCTCGCCGCGGTAGGACTTGTAGACGCCGATCGCCCCGGCGACCTCGTTCAGCCGGTCCGGGGTGAGCAGGTCGAGCCGGCCGCTGAGGTGGATGCGGCCGAGCATCGCGGTGACCATGGACCAGGCGACCCGCTCTGCGGGGTAGGCCCACATCGCGCCCTGCTCCGGCGGCACCGCGGCGGGCGCGGCGGCGGCGATGGCGGGCAGCAGCAGCTCGTCCTGCTGGTCGGTGAGCGAGGCGATGGAGTGCCTGGCCAGGGTGGCGCCGTCCAGCCGCATGCCGCCGGCCGCGCAGGACTCGATCACCAGGCCGGGGTGGCGCTCCAGCAGGCGTTCGACCCAGGCCAGGTAGGCGCGGTTGTGCTCGAGCAGCCGATCGGCCGGGCCGATGTCGATGTTGTAGTCGAACTTGAAGTAGCCGATGCCGTGCTCGCGCACCAGCCGGTCGATCACGGCGTCGAGGTGGGCGACGGCGGCCGGGTGGCTGAGGTCGAGCTGGTGGCGGCCCCACTCGGCCAGCCTGGTTCCGGCCCGCCTGAGGAACGCCTCCTCGGGCAGGGCGACCCCGCTGCGTACGCCGATGACCTCGGGCTCCAGCCACAGCCCCGGGACCATGCCGTGTCCCTTGATCGCGTCGATGACCTCGCCGATTCCCCCGGGGAAGCGCACGGTGGACGGCTCCCACGCGCCGACCGTGTCCCACCAGCCCGGCACGCCGCCGTCGCCGGGCCCGGCCAGCGAGTCGTCGTACCAGCCGGCGTCGACGCAGAAGTACTCCGCGCCGACCCGGGCGGCGGCCTCGATCAGCGGCAGCAGGCGCTCGGTCGAGGGGTCGCCCATCAGGCAGTTCATGAAGTCGTTGAACACCACCGGCAGCTCGGCGTTGTCGCGGTGCGGCCGGCGCACGGCCCGGCGGTAGGCGGTCAGGGCGGCGACGGGGTCGCCGGCCACGGTGAACGCGGCGGTCGCGGTGGTGAAGCTCTCGCCCGGCGCCAGCCGCGCCGACCAGCCGTGCTCACGCTGGGACGGCCCCGACAGCGCCAGGTAGACGTCGTCGAACCGGTCGGCCAGCTCGGCGTGCCAGGGGCCGTTGTGCTCGATCTGCCAGGCGAGCGTGCCGCCGGCGCACTCCAGCCACCCTGTCGGCAGGTGTTCGGAGGACGGCCAGGAGCCGGTGCTGGTGAGCGCGACGCGGTTCTTCGTCCCCGTCTGGCCGAAACGCGTCATGCCGACGTCGTCCAGCTCCAGCGGCCGGCCCGACCAGCGGAACTCGCCGCTCCACGGATTGCGCGCGCTCCACACCGTCAGATCCCAGGGCAGCCCGGCGAACGCGAAGCTCGACACGTGCTCCAGGACCAGCTCGTCCGTCGCGGTCACCGTCGACCAGCAGCGGACGACCTGTCCTGCCACCGGGCCGACCGCCTGGAAGACGGTCGTCACGGCGACGCCGTCGCCGCCGGAGCGGATCGTCAGCCGGTCGTCCTCGGCGCGGTGGCTCTCGTAGCGCAGCTTCAGCCCGTCCACGTGCCGCTTGCCCGACGTGCCGCTCCTGCCCCGGCCGGTCACCTCGATCTGCACCACCGGCAGCGCCGAGCGGCCGTTGCCCCGGAACGGGCCGATCGCCAGCAGCCGGGGCGCAGCGCCGGCGGTCAGGTCGAGGACGAGGTCGCGCCAGGTCACCTCCATCAGGCCACCCGGTCCAGGTCCTCGTGCGTCACCTGGTGCGCCAGCGGCAGCCCGGCGATGAGCCGTTCCAGCTCGTCCAGGGCGACGGCGCCCATCCGGGACAGCTCGTTGCCGTGCGAGCCGGCGATGTGCGGGGTGAGGAAGGCGTTGGGCAGGTCGAACAGGGGAGAGTCGGGCTGCAGCGGTTCGGGCTCGGTGACGTCGAGGACCGCCGACAGCCGCCCGGACTTCAGCTCGCTGACCAGCGCGTCGGTGTCGACCAGCGACCCGCGCGCGGTGTTGATCAGGACCGCGCCGTCCGGCATCAGCGCCAGCCGTGCCCGGTCGAGCATGTGCTCGGTCTCTGGGGTGGCGGGGGCGTGCAGGCTGACGACGTCGCTGCGGCGCAGCAGCTCCTCCAGCGACACCTGACGTACGCCGGGAACCCGGGTGTAGGGGTCGTACAGGCACAGGTCCAGGTCGTACGGCGCCAGCAGTTCGAGCACCTTGCGGCCGATGCGGGAGGCGCCCACGATGCCGACCGTGCGGCCGTTGTTGCCGATGCCGGGCTCGATCTTGGCAAGGGTGAAGGAGCGTTCGCGCCGGTAGCGCTGGTTGAGGGCGAAGACCCCCTTCCCGGCCAGCAGGATCGCGCCGACGGTGTACTCGGCCACCGGGACGGCGTTGGCCTCGGCGGCCGAGGAGACCAGCAGGCCGCGCTCCCACCAGGCGGGGCTGATCATGCCCTTCACCGAGCCGGCCGCGTGCAGGACGGCGCGCAGGCGGGGGGCGGCGGCCAGCAGCGCCTCGTCGATCGGCGGGCAGCCCCAGCCGGTGATGAGGATCTCGACGTCGGCCAGGGCCACGCGCGGGTCGTCGAACCGCTCGGCGACCACGGCGACGTCGATGTCGGCCAGCGTGTCCAGCCGCCGCAGCAAGGGCGCGGGGAAGAGCAGAGCGAGATGTTCCTCGCGCATGGCGAACAGCGCCTTCGGGCGTGGGGACACGGGGGAAGCCCTCCATTCGATAGAGACCGGTTTCTAAACTAGGAGCGCAGCCTCCTGTGGTCAACGGGCAATCCCCGATTAACTCGAAGGCGCGTCTCACCAGGATCTCCCGGCTGGCCTGCGCTGATCTGTAACGTCTCTGTAACGCAGCCTTGAACGTGCTGGGCGGTCGGACGTAGCGTTCGCAGCGACCGGTTTCTATCAACCTTGAGAGCCAGCCTGCTGCCGCCTCAGACGGGACTTCGGTGATGAGCACGCTACAGACGAGGCCAGAGCCTCAGACGAGACCGCCTTCCGGGCCGCCGGACAGGCGCCGCGTCCGACGCAAGGCGGTCCGTACGAACTGGACGATCGGGCTGCTCGCCCTGCCGGCGGTCGCCTTCTTCCTTGTCTTCAGCTACCTGCCGATGTCCGGCCTGGTGGTGGCGTTCAAGGAGTTCGACGTCGGCCTGGGGATCTTCGGCAGCCCGTGGAACGGGCTGGAGAACTTCAGCTACTTCCTGGAGTCCGGGGACGCGGCGAGGATCCTGTTCAACACCCTCTTCCTCAACATCCTGTTCCTGGTCGCGACGCTGGCCGCCGGGATGGTTCTGGCGATCATGCTGAACGAGATCCGCAGCACCTTCTTCAAGCGGGTCTCCCAGTCCGTCGTCTTCTTCCCCTACTTCGTCTCCCCGGTCGTGATCAGCATCATCCTGCAGGTGCTGCTGGCCGGGGCCTCCGGCGGAGGCGGGGCGGTCAACGACGCGCTCGGGGGCCTCGGGTTCCCCTCGGTCGACTGGTACACGGAGCCGGGACCGTGGCCGTGGATCCTCACCGTGGTGAAGATCTGGCAGCTCGGCGGCTATCTGAGCGTCATCTTCCTGGCCGCGATCACCGGCATCCCCGAGGAGGTCTACGAGGCCGGGATGATCGACGGAGCCTCGCGGGCCCAGATGGCCTGGCGCATCACCCTCCCGCTGCTGAAGCCCACCGCGGCCGTCCTGCTGGTGCTGGGGGTCGGCCGGATCTTCTACGGCGACTTCGGCACCATCTACGCGATCGTCGGGGACAACGGCACCTTGTTCGACAGCACGGACGTCATCGACACCTACGTCTTCCGCGCCCTGCGCCAGCTCGGCGACTTCGGCACCACCGCCGCGATCGGCCTGTTCCAGTCGGTGGTGGGTTTCGTCCTCGTGGTGATCGCGGTGCTGATCCAGCGCAAGTACTCGAAGGAGACCAGCATCCTATGAGCGGCAAGAAGCTGGAACCGTTCACGATCGTCAGCGTCATCGGCGTCTCCTTTGCCATGCTGGCCTGCGCGATCCCGTTCTGGATGATCATCTCGGGGTCGCTCACCAGCGAGTCCGAGCTGGCCACGACGGGCTACAGCCTGTTCCCCGCGGCCTTCGACCTCACCGCGTACAAGATGATCTTCACGGGTCCGGCGGTGCTGAACGCCTACTTCGCCAGCGTCTTCATCACGGTCGTGGGCACGGCCCTGTCCCTGGCGGTGACCTCGGGGCTGAGCTGGGTGATCGCCCGGCGGCTGCCCGGCATCAGCCGACCGCTGACCGTCTTCTCCTACCTGCCGATGCTGTTCTCCGGCGGCCTGGTGCCCCTCTACCTGCTGGTCACGCAGTACCTGAAGCTGCAGAACAGCTACTTCTCGGTGATCCTGCCGCTGCTGGTCATGCCGTTCCTGGTCTTCGTCCAGGTCAGCGCCTTCCGCCAGCTACCGGAGTCGATCTTCGAGTCGGCCAAGATCGACGGCGCGGGGGAGCTGCGCATCTTCTTCACGATCGCGATCCCGCTGTCCAAGCCGATCCTCGCCGTCGTCGGCCTCTTCTACGCCGTGCACTACTGGAACGACTGGTTCATGGCGCTGCTGTTCATCGACGACGTGCACAAGTTCCCGCTGCCCCTCGTGCTGCAGAACCTCATCTCCAACATCTCGTTCACGCAGATGCTGCCGCAGCTGGCCGAGGCGGCCACCCCCGTCTACCAGCTCCGCCTGGCTCTCACCACCGTCGCCATCGGCCCGATCCTGCTCGCCTACCCCTTCGCCCAGCGCTACTTCGTCAAGGGCATCACCCTCGGTGCCACCAAGGGCTGATCCCGCTCCCCCCACCTCAGGAGTTACCGTGTCCCACCACCTCATGTCGCGGCGCCGCCTGCTGGCCACCGGCGGCGGCCTGTCCCTGGCCGCCCTCCTCGCCGCCTGCTCGGACGACTCCCAGAAGCCGCAGGTCACCGGCGGCGCCCAGAGCGCCGGCGCGCTCGCGCTGAGCCTGCTGCTCCCCGGCGACGTCCCGGCCGGCTGGGACGCCGTCCTGGCCGAGGTCAACAAGAAGCTCCAGGCGGACCTGGGCTTCACCATCAAGCCGCAGTTCATCCCGTGGACCAGCTACGGCCAGCAGGCGCTGCTCAAGTTCACCGCGGGGGAGAAGTTCGACACCGCGCTGCAGGCGCGCTGGCTCAACATGACCCAGCTCGCGGCCGGCGGCTCGATCGTCGAGCTGAGCAGCCTGCTGTCCAGCGGCAAGTACCCCAACCTGACCGCCACGATCGACCCGAAGATCATCGAGCTGAACCGGTGGAGCGGCAAGCTGTACGGCCTGCCCCAGATCAACTCGGTCGCCCGCTTCCACCACTTCAGCATCCGCCAGGACCTGGCGGAGAAGCTCGGCATGAGCGACATCACGGACTTCGCCGGGCTGGAGAAGTTCTGGTACGACGTCAAGCAGAAGAACAAGGACATCATCCCGATCGGGGTCAGCTCCCGGATGCCCAAGCTGCTGGTGGCGTGGAACCCGGTCGGCTGGCTCAACCCCTACATGTGGGACAACCCCACCATGAGCATCGCCTCCTTCACCGGCGACTCGCTCAACTTCGTCCTGGCCGCCGACGGCAAGCAGACCGGCTCGTCCAACCCGATCCCGTGGTGGGAGGCCCCGGGCATGGTGGACGCGCTGCGCAAGATCCGCAAGTACTACCAGGACGGGCTGATCAACAAGAACGCCCTCACCCTGGACTCCAAGGCGCTGGACTCCCAGTTCAAGGCCGGCCGCGTCGCCACCGGCTGGGCCATGACCGACGGCCTGTCCTCCACGGGGCTGACCGAGCTGACCAAGAACGTGCCGGGCGCGATGATCGCGAACGTGATGCCGCTCAAGGGCGGCGAGAGCGCCAAGCCGTACCAGACGTTCCAGAGTGACAACTTCGTCGTGCTCAACGCCAAGGGCGAGAGCAACGAGAAGGCCATGCAGCTGCAGGACTGGGTGTCGATCAAGGAGAACCACGACCTGATCAACTACGGCCTCCCCGGCAAGGACTGGAACCCCGTCGGCGAGGACAAGTACGAGCAGCTGTCCACCTACACCTTCCCCGGCTTCGCCCTCGCCTGGCGGGCCAAGCTGGAGCGCCGGGTCAAGGGCATGACGGAGTCCGAGGCCAAGTGGTTCGACTGGGCGCAGGACATCGACAACTTCACCGTCGACCCCTACGCCAGCTTCGTCCCCGACCCGGAGCCGATCAAGCGGGAGAACACCCAGGTCACCGCGGCCATGACGCAGTTCGCCAACCCGCTGTTCATCGGCGCCGTCGATGTCGACCAGGGGCTGGACAAGCTGAAGAAGGCGCTGGACCGGGCCGGCCTGGCCAAGGTCCAGGCCGAGATGGCCAAGCAGGCCGACGCCTACCTGAAGGGCCAGTGACGATGGCGCTCCCCATCAGCCGGAGGACCGTGCTGGCGTCCTCCGGCGCGCTGGCCGCCGCCACGTGGTTATGGAACGGCGAGGCCGCCGCCGCCACGACGGGCCGTGAGGCCCCGCTGGACGTGGTGGTCTTCGGCGACGAGGCCTCCGAGAGCGCGCACGCGGTGACCGCCGACCGGTCGGCGGTGGTGGCCGGGGCGCTCGGCCGCTCCGCGCGCGTGCTCACCCCGCAGGAGCCCGCCGGGGTCTGGGGCGGCACGGTCTCCTTCACCGTCAAGTGCGCGCCGTGCGGCACCACGTACGTCACGATCAAGCTGTGGGGCGGTGACCGGGCCGCGAGCGAGGCCGACCAGTCCCGGCTCCAGCTCTTCTGCGCGGGCGCGCAGGTCGGCCACTACCACCTGGGCGCGGTCGATCCGCTGGACATCCTCAGCCAGGACGCCCACTCGCCGGGCCGCTTCCACTTCCACACGCTGCCGCTGCCCGAGGCGATGACGCGCGACCGCGAGCAGGTCACGCTGGAGATCCGGTCGATGGGCCGGATCTGGGGCTACGGGCAGAACGCGGCCGAGTTCTACCGCTCGATGGACAAGCCCAGCCGCCCCTTCTACCGGATCTACACCCATACCGAGCCGTACTTCGCCGGCGACGGCATCCAGGGGCCGGTGCCCGACGCGCCCGTCCGGCCCGCGCCCGGCCCCGAGGTGCTGGCCGACATCAAGGCCAGGGTGCTGCGCGAGCACCGCAACTGGCTCGACGGCAACCCCGCCTCGCTCGACTCCTGGGCCTTCCAGGGGCTGGCCGAGGGCTACTTCTGGCCCGAGAGCCCCGCCCACCGGTCCGCGGACGCGATCGACCAGGTGCTGGCCGCCATCGACGCCCGCTACACCAAGTGGCTCACCGACCCGACCGTGCTGACCGCCTCCGACCAGCAGTGGGAGGGCTTCGCCAAGGTCGGCACGGCGCTCCTGCTGCTCCGTGACGTCCTGGGCGACCGGCTGGAACGTCCGGTCGGCGGGCGGCCCGTGGGCGCGCCCAACCCGGGCTTCGAGCGCGGTGGCACGGCCCCCGCCTCCTGGAACACCGCCCGATGGGCCGGCACGGCCACCTGGCTCTGGGACGACACGGTCAAGCGCGGCGGCGCGCGTTCGGTCAAGGTCACCGCCGCCGCCGGGGCCGCCGCGGGCTGGAACACCGCCCAGAACCGCACCCTCGTCGGCCAGGGCCGGCACCGCTACGGCGTCTGGGTCAGGACCGAGGACGTCGTGGCCCCGGGCGCCTACCTCGACGTGCTCTTCTACGACGCCGCCGGGAAGATCGTCGGTACCGACAACAAGTTCTACGCCCCGGCCGGCACCCGGGACTGGACGCAGATCACCGCCGAGCTGACCACCCCGGCCACCGCGGTCGAGCTCCGGCTGGACGTCCGGGTCGAGGGCGGCGGCACCGCCTGGTTCGACGACGTCGAGGTCACGCCGCTGGACGGGGCCACCCCGCCGGTCCAGGGCGACCTCCCGGTACGGCGGGACGCGTACACCAGGATGCTGGCCGAGTCGATCTCGTACTGGCGCCAGCACATGCCGCACTACAGCAACCAGACGATGATCTGCGCGCTCGGCATCTACCGCTGCAACCGCGCCCTGATGCTGATAAATCCGGAAAAGGCGCCGCTCGCCGAGGAGAAGGCCCGCGACTACATCCACCAGTCCGTCGGCCTGAAGCCCTTCCTGGGCAGGGAGGACGCCTCCGGCACCCCCAGCAAGATCCTCGGCGAGCACTTCCACCAGGTCACGCGCAAGGGCCTGACCAGGGAGCTGGGGTACGTCGGCAACTACGGCGAGGTGACCGACTGGCTGGTCCTGCTCTACGAGGCCGTCACCCGCTTCGACGGCGTCGAGGACCCCGAGCTGAAGGCGCACCTGATCAAGATGATCAACGCGCGGGCCGTCTTCCGCTACCCCGAGGTCGACAACGACGGCTACCGCACCATGCGCATGGAGGCCGCCGTCGGCTGGCGCGACGACCACTATCCCGGCGACGTCGTCTACGCCCAGCGCCTGGCCTGGGACGGCCACCCCGCCATGGCCGCCGCCGTGCTCGGCGACCCCGCGATCACCGGGCACGCCCAGCGCATGATCGCCGACAACCAGTTCTTCGGCCACCTCGACCTGCTGCTCACCAACACCTGGCCGCGCGTGGGGCTCAACGCCCTGCGCCTCGTGCAGCGCGACTGGCCCGCGTTCCAGGCGCTTCCGGCGAGCGGCACGCGGTTCCCCATGGACTGGGACGCCCCTGCCTTCGTCTTCTCCGACGAGGAGAACGGCGTCGTCGCGATCAAGAACGGCAAGGAGATCCTCTACGTCTCCCTCTACTGGCGCGCCCGGCAGGCCGTCAACGACCTGGCCCGGGTCCATCACATCACCCCGGACACCCACCGGGTCGCCACCGTCCGGCAGCAGTGCCAGGTCACGCCCACCGGCGACACCTGGACCGAGGCCGACTGGGTCTGCTTCTCCTTCGCCATCAACGACCCCGCCGCCTCCCACATCCCGCCCGGCGGCTTCCCGCCCCCCGGTCCGCAGGTCCACCAGGCCTTCGCGGGCGAGGTGCTCAAGGTCGGGCCGCATCCCGTGGACGTCCCGGACCCCGCGCTCGGGGTGGACTTCCCGGGTGTGGAGAAGCTCTTCGTCGGGAAGGCCCAGTTCTACCGCTGCTCCTACGGCCGCTACCTCATCGGCATGAACACCTCCGAGGACCGGCCCCGCCGCCTGCACACCACCGGCCCCGGCCACGCCCGTGACCTCGTGACCGGCCGCCGCGTCCGCCTGGGAGCCCCGATCGAGGTCGCGCCCCTCAGCACCGTGGTGCTCTTCCTGGAGGACTGATGCACTCGCTCCCCGAGTCGGCGGAGGACGATCGACCGGACCGTTACCGTTGTTCACCGTGCCTCGGGCCCGCGCCGAGAAGTTGAGCTCCCTGCTGGAAAGAGTGTGGAGATCGTATGATCCGCAATCCCGTCCTGCCCGGTTTCGACCCCGACCCCTCGATCGTGCGGGTGGGCGAGGATTACTACCTGGCCACCTCGACCTTCGAGTGGTATCCGGGCGTCCGGGTGCACCACTCCCGCGACCTGGTGAACTGGCGGTCGCTGGGCGGCGTCCTGACCGGGCGCGGGCTGCTCGACCTGTCCGGCGTGCCCGACTCCGGGGGGATCTGGGCGCCCGACCTGACCTATCACGACGGGCTGTTCCACCTGGTCTATGGCGTGATGGACAACTACGCCCTCGGCTACAAGGACATCGCCAACTACCTGATCACCGCGCCCTCGATCGAGGGGCCGTGGTCCGACCCGGTCCGGCTGCCGGGCCGCGGCTTCGACGCCTCCCTCTACCACGAGGACGGCCGGAGCTGGCTGCTCAACATGGTCTTCGACTCCCGGCCGGGCCGCGGGTTCGCCGGGATCGAGCTGCAGTCGCTCGACGGCGGCAAACCCGAGCTGATCCTGCCCAACCGGAATGTCACCGAGGGCCCGCACCTCTACAAGATCGACGGCTGGTACTACCTGATGGTGGCCGAGGGCGGCACCGGCTACGAGCACGGGGTCACGGTGCTGCGCTCCCGCTCGATGTCGGGGCCGTACGAGGAGGACCCGGCGGGGCCCATGCTCACCTCGCGTCACGACCGGAGCCTGGAGCTGCAGAAGGCCGGGCACGGCTGCCTGGTGGAGACGCAGACGGGAGAGTGGTACCTGTCCCACCTGATGGCCCGGCCGTACCACAACGGCAGGTGCGTGCTCGGGCGCGAGACCGCGCTGCAGCGCGTGACCTGGGAGGACGGCTGGCCGCGCGTGGCGGGCGGCGTGCCCGCCGTCGAGGTGGCCGCGCCCGAGCTGCCCGCGCACCCGTGGCCGGCGAACGAGGGCTGGAACGGCGGCTCGCCGTCCCCCGGCGGGCTCGGGCCGGACTGGAGCACGCTGCGGCGGCCCGCCTCGCCCGACTGGCTGACCGCCGACCAGGGCGGGCTCACCGTCCAGGGCGGTCAGTCCCCGTACGGCCTGCGCACCCCGAGCCTGGTCGCCCGCCGGGTCACGGACCGGAAGTGCTCCCTGGAAACGGTCATGCGGTTCGAGCCGGACAGCGTCCACCAGTGGGCGGGCATCGTCGCCTACTACAACTCGCGCAACTGGCACTACCTGGCCGTGACCGCCGACGGCCTGGTGCTGACCACCAGCGACCAGGGGACCCGCACCGAGCGCCTGCTCGGCCCCGCGGGAGGCGCGGTCGAGCTGCGCGTGGAGTTCGACGGGCCGGTGGTGCGCTTCAACCACGGCCCGGACCTGGACGCCACGATCCTGTCGGACGAGCACGCCGACGAGTTCATCGACGGGAAGGTGCGGGCCTTCGGCTTCACCGGCGCGTTCGTGGGGTTCTGGGTGCAGGACCTGGCGGGGGAGGGCTGCTCGGCGCGCTTCGAGCAGATCGGCTACCGCACATGAGCAACACCGGTCTCTCCAGCACCTCGGGCACCCCATGAAGGTGCACGTCGAGACCTGGGGCCAGGGCGGCCCGCCGCTGCTCCTGGTGCACGGCTGGGGCGGCGACCACCGGCTGTGGCGGGCCCTGGACTTCGGGGGCCGCCGGGTCATCGCCCCCGACCTGCGCGGCCACGGCCGGTCCCCGGTCCCGGAGGCCGGGTACCGGCCCGTCGACCTGGCTCGCGACCTGGTGCCGCTGCTCGACGAGCCGGTGCTGGCCGTCGGGCACTCCATGGGCGCCCAGGTGGTCACCGCGCTGGCGGTTGAGCACCCGGAGCTGGTCAGCGGGCTGGTCGTGGTCGCGCCCGCCTACGGCGCCGACGAGGAGGAGGAACGGCTCATCCCCGGACGCCTGGCCGCCTTGCGCGCCGACGGCGTGGCCGCCGCGCTGCGGCAGCTCGGGCCGCTGCCCGCGCCGATCACCGGGCAGCTGCTGGCCACGCCAGGTCACGTGCTGGCCGAGTGCTACGCCGGGATGTACACCGTGCCGGGTGCGTTCGGGGTGCGGCGGGAATCCGAGCGATATCTGGCCAGACGGGCCTGTCCGGTGCTCGCCGTGCACAATGTGCCGGAGGCCGCGCGGTGGGAGGCGGGTCTCCCCGGTCACCCGCGATCCAGGACCGTGGTGTGGGCTGATTCCGGGCATTTCCTGCACGTGGAGCATCCGGCGACGTTCGTGGAACTGGTGGCCGGCTGGGACCACTGAGCCTCCTGGGGTTCGCGCCGTCGCCGTGATGACGGTCTCACAACTCGGGTTCGGCAAACGTGAAGACCATCACATACACTCTGACCAGCGGTTACGTGGTGGCCGTTCGTGCCGCCGCCCGGCCTCGGCGCAGCGGCCGGGCGGTCACGGGTGCGTGTGGAGCGCGCTCGCCGCCCGCGTCGGTGCCCTTTCGCAGCGGGGCTGAAGCCCAACGAGAAGATATGATCATGCGAAGTCTCGCGTACGCCATTGCCGGTCTCGCTCTGGGCGCGGCCGCCTGCGGCGTGCCCGCCAACGGCGACGCCACGGAGGGCCTCACCATCGGCCTGTCGGTCTCGACGATGAACAATCCGTACTTCGTCCAGTTCCGCGACGGGGCGGAGGCGGCCGCGCAGCGCTTCGGGGCCAAGCTGGCCGTCGCCGACGCCCAGAACAACGCCTCCCGGCAGGCGACGCAGATCCACGGCTTCACCAGCCGCAAGCTGAAAGCGGTCATCATCAACCCGGTCGACTCCAACACGCTCGCCACGGAGGTCAGAGCGGCCAACCTGGCCGGCATTCCGGTGATCGCGGCCGATCGCGCC
The DNA here is from genome assembly GCF_053590415.1 of Nonomuraea sp. NPDC003201. Classification (NCBI taxonomy): domain Bacteria; kingdom Bacillati; phylum Actinomycetota; class Actinomycetes; order Streptosporangiales; family Streptosporangiaceae; genus Nonomuraea; species Nonomuraea sp. NPDC003201. Next base: position 5,473 of record NZ_JBSFTC010000068.1, on the reverse strand, counting down.
ATCAACCACGCCTCGGTGGCGCAGACCCTGACCTCGGACAACCTGGCCGGAGGCAAGCTCGGCGCGCAGGAGCTGGCCAAGCAGATCGACGGGAAGGGCGAGGTGATCGTGCTCCGCGGCACGGCCGGCACCTCCGCCTCCCGAGACCGCAGCAAGGGCTTCACCGACGGCATCGCCGCGTACCCGAAGATCAAGGTCGTGGCCGCGCAGCGGGCCGACTTCGACCGGGCCAAGGGCCTGAACGTCATGACGGGCCTCATCCGGTCCCACCCGGGCCTCGACGGGGTGTTCGCGGAGAACGACGAGATGGCGCTGGGCGCGATCCAGGCCCTGGGGCCGAAGGCGGGCCATGTCAAGGTCGTCGGCTTCGACGGCACGCCGGACGGGATCAAGGCGGTGCGGGCGGGCAGCATGGCCGCCACGGTCACCCAGCAGCCGCGGCTGATCGGCTGGCAGGCGGTGCAGGACGCCATCAAGGCGGCCAAGGGCCAGACGGTCGCCAAGATGGTGGCGGTCCCGGTCAAGCTGGCGACCAAGGAGAACGCGAACGAGTTCTGGACCTTCTGAGCCAGCGAGCGTAGTTAACGGTACCTATCAGAGTGCGCTCAGCGTAAACGCGCCCCCGGCGGGCCGGCAAGAGGGGAAAGCGCATTCCTGAATTTCCGGCCGCCAACCATGTCTTTGAGCTGGTAAAACGCTGAGCTTGAGCTGATCGCTCATGTAACGCCTGGGTAACGGGTTCTTGTCGGGCATCTCACTGCGGCCTAATCTCCGGGGAGAACGTTTTCTATCGGGAGATCCGCCATGCTCATACGGCACCGGTTAGGCGGCCCGCTCGCCGCGATCCTGCTGCTACCCTTCCTCGCCGCGCCCCCCGCGATGGCCGCCCCTCTGCCCGCCGGACACGTGGACGTGGTCACGTTCGGCGACACCGAGTCCGAGAGCGCGCACGCGCTGCAGGCGGCCTCCACCGAGGTGGTCGAAGGGGCGCTGGGAGAGCCCGCCCGCGTCGCCAAGCCGACCTCGCCGCCCACCGTCAAGGGCGGTGAGCTGCGGTTCAGGGTCGCGGTCGATCCGGTCGCGCAGAACTACTTCACGCTGAAGTTCTGGGGGAGCGACGTCTCGCCCTACAAGACGATCGCCTACGTCAACGGCGAGCAGATCGGCTACCGGCGCTCGGGCGACTACGAGGCGATCAACCTCGGATCGAGCAAGGCGCTGCCGGGCCGCTTCTACTACAACACGATCATGCTGCCGCTCGGCCACACCCGGGGCCGGCGCATCGTGGAGATGACGGTCCGGACGTACGACGCCGGGTTCGCCCAGCCCGTGACCGCCGACTCGCGCGGCTACTACCGGGCCTACACGCACACCACCGCGTACCTGGACGTCTCCGGCGAGAAGCAGGGGACGGTCACCCCGGACACCACGCCCGCTCCCGGGCCGGCCGACGCCGAGAAGCAGGCGATGGTCGACCGGTACCGGAAGAGCCAGATCGACCTGTTCAACCAGTACAGCGGGCAGCTCGACGCCTCGCCGACGGCGAAGCTGTCGATCGTCCGCTACCAGGACGACCTGCGCTTCTACGCCTCGGCGCTGCTGGAGCCGTGGACGCCGGCGAACACGCCCGAGCTGAAGAAGGCGGCGCTGGGACGGCTGTTCAAGGCGATCGACAACCACGTCAAGGACTACTACGCCGACACCCGGCTGCTGCTGCGGGGTGGCCACCAGGGCGACTGGGGCGGCTACTACGGGGCCCTGGGCGAGGCGCTGTACATCGTGGAGAACCTGATCCCCGAGGTGTACGGCACGAAGGAGTTCGAGGCGTTCCTGGACGAGCCCTTCGTCACCGGCACGCAGGACGGGCCGTCCTCGCTCAAGGGCGTGGACTGGGACGGCGGGGAGCTGTCCCGGCGCGAGGCGTACGAGCGGGTGCTGAAGGCCAACTTCGACTTCGCCCGCGCGCGCCTGTCCTACATCTACAACCAGGTGATGTACACCTACGAGGGCGCGTGGGAGGCGCACGAGGGCCTGCGGGTGATCGGGTCGCGCTTCTACGAGGGCAAGGCCAGGAGCCACCGGATCCTGCTGGAGGCGCTCGGCGTCGAGCCCTTCCTCGGCGAAGAGGTGCTGGTGGGGCCCGACGGCAAGGACCTGGACCTCTACCACTCGCTCTTCTACCACGACACCACCGCCCGCTTCACCGACGACTTCGCGCAGATCGTGGGCAAGGGCCTGGCCAGGAGCAAGCTCGGTCCCGACGGGCGCGTGGTGCGCCGCCTGCCGTACGGCGAGCACTACACCGGCATCACCAAGGCCGGCCTGACCAGGGAGAACACCTTCGTCGCCAACTACGGCGAGGCCACCAACTACCTGCCGGAGTACTTCTTTCGCACCTGGGGCCACCAGGGCGACGAGAAGCTCAACGACGAGATCCTCAAGCTGGCGCTGAAGAACCTGCACGCCCGCGGCTTCACCCGCTACACCGGCACGGACGACAACGGCAAGCGGGTGGCCCTGGCGGAGATGGCCGTCGACGAGCGCAACGCGGCCTACCCGGGCTGGCCCGCCTACGCGCTGCGCAACACCGAGGGCCGCACGATGGAGTACGTCACGCTGGACAAGCACATGGCCGAGCACGCCGAGCGCTACGCGGGCGCGGAGTGGGAGCCGTACCGGCGCCACGCGAACGAGGCGGCCGGGTTCGTCCAGCAGCAGATCGCCGACAACCAGTACTTCAACACCTTCTCCTCCGTGGAGGCGAAGCGGAAGTACGACATGTGGCTGCCCGAGACCTACGCCTACCTGCGCGCCCGTCCGGCGGCCGGGGCCGTGCTCCCGCAGACGGACTTCGCCGCGTACACGCCCGCGGAGCTCGCCGCCCTGGGCGTCGACCCGGCCCGCTACGAGCGGTTCGCGTTCGCGGACGTGGACGACATGTTCGTCTCCGTACGTGACGGCGAGACCCGGATCTTCGGCTCGCTGTTCGAACGGCAGCGCGGCGTCGCCGGGAACGGGCGGCTGCACGTCCTGGACAAGGACCACCACAACGTCGTGCAGATCGCCACGGACACGCAGTTCGCCTACCGCGACTACAACCTGCGGATGGACAACATCGACGTCGACTTCATGGAGGACCAGCAGAAGGGCGACGGCGGCCTGCCGCAGGCCCTGGCCGGTGAGATCCTGCCCGCCGCCTACCAGCCGGGCGTCGGCACCGTGCGGCGGGAGAACTACGAGTTCGACACCCCCTACTCCGGATACGCGGACTTCCTGACCGCCCGTTACGGGAACTACGTGTTCGCCTTCAACACCACCCGGGACGACTACGGCAACAAGCGCTCGTTCTCGATGGACGTGCCCGGCGACGCGGTGGACCTGGTCTCGGGCAGGCGGGTGGCCGGGGGCGCGGTGAGCGTGCCGCCCGAGACCGCGATGGTGCTGAGGCTGGACGGCGCCGTGGCCGAGCGGCCGAAGCCGCACCACGTGGACTTCGTCCAGGCCCTGCGCGACCGGGACGGCGTCACCCTCACCTGGAAGGCCGCCGCCGGCGCCGAGTCCTACACGATCAGGCGCGACGGCAAGGTGGTCGCCACCGGGGTCCGCGGCACGGCGTACGAGGCCGGCAGGCAGTCCGGCGCCTACACCGTGACCGGCGTGAACCGCCACGGCTCCGGCTGGGCCTCGCAGGCCGTCCAGCCGCCCGCCGCGCCGGTGGACCGCGTCGGCGAGGTCGCGGGCCGCGTCAAGGCGGACGGGGACCGCGTCGAGCTCACCGGGGGCGACGGCAAGGGCCTCGGCGACGGCGACGACTACTACCTGGACAAGCGCGACATCAAGGACACCCTGCTGTTCTCGAACGAGGTGCTCACCGGCAGCGGGTCGGTCAGCGCCCGGATCGAGCAGGCGCGGGGCCCGGCCAGTGGCGTGCTGCTCCGGGCCGACGCCCGCTACATCTCCTTCGGCGCGGACGCCTCGGGCCGGCTCGTCCTGCGCAATCGCACCCGCGACTCCCGGCACGACTGGCAGGACGACCGGCGCAGCCCGATCGACGCCGGCATCCAGGGGTACACCGCGGCCGAGTACCCGTTCGTCAAGCTCGTACGGGATGCCGACGCCCAGATCGTGCGGGCGTGGGCGAGCAAGGACGGCCGGTCGTGGTCGTACGTGGCGGAGCTGTTCACGCCCTTCCCCGAAGGCGTGTACGCCGGGGTCGCGGCGGCCACGGCGGCCACGTTCACCCACGTCACGGTGTCGCCCGACCGCGAGGGGACGCTGTACGCCCGGGTGGAGCGGGCCCGGGACCGGGTGACGCTGCGCTGGAGCAAGCCGGACGCCGCCACCCGGTTCACCGTCTACCGCAAGGACGGCGCGAGCTCCGCCTGGCGCCCGGTGCTGTCCAGCGCGCTGACCTTCGACTTCACCGACGAACCGCTGCGGCACGGCACCCGCTTCTACCGGATCGCGGCGATCGGCGCGGACGGCGCAGAACGGCCGGGCTCGGGCCTGCTGATGGCGACGGCCGAACCGCTCGCCACCGTGATCGCCGAGACGGAGAAGCTGCCCGCGGCCGACTACACCAAGGGCAGCCACTACGTGCTGACCCGGGCGATCGCCGAGGCGCGGGCGGGCGGCGACGAGGACGAGCTGATCGACCGGATCTACGCCGCCGTCGAGCAGCTCGTGCCGGTCGGCACGCTGCTGAAGAAGGTGACCGTCGAGCCGTCCATGGTGGAGGCGTCCACCGAACCGTGGGGAGGCGGCGGCACCAAGGCCCAGAACGGCTGGCGAGCCTTCGACGGCGACCTGGCCACCGCCACCGACACCACGACCTCGGCGGGCTGGATCGACGTGCGCCTGCCGGCGGCGGTCGCGCTGGACGCGCTCCGCTACCACCCACGCTCCACCCACGTCACGCGGCTGAACGGCGCCGTGTTCAGGGGATCCGCCGACGGCGGCGCCACCTGGACCGACCTGCACACGGTCAGCGGGGTAGACGCGGCGCAGTGGTACTCCGCCCCGCTCCCGCGGACCGCGGCCTACCCGTGGCTGCGCGTCGCCTTCCCGTCGGGCAACACCAACGTGGCGGAGATCGAGTTCCTGTCCATGAGCGACGACCGTACCCTGCTCGACCTGCTCATCGAGGAGGCCGAGGCCGTCGATCCGAGCCGCCGCACCCCCGAGCTGACCGCCGCGCTGGAGCACGCCCGCTCCGAGCTGAGCGGTCAGGAGCAGATCGACGCCGCGGCCGAGCGGCTGCGCGTCGCCCTCGCGAGCCTGTGACCCCGTACCCTCCAACCCCCTAAGGAGAGGTCATGTCCGCACGCACCCCCCATGTCACCCGTCGCGGAGCCCTCAAGACAGCGCTCAACACCGTGCTCGCCGCGGGCGCCGGGGGGGGCGCGGGCGGCGGCCCGGCGGCCCCCCCGCCGGCCCCGCCCCCCCCCCCCGGCCGGCACGCCCCGCACACCAC